>CAZWWW010000064.1:0-10030 GCA_964637715.1 uncultured Phycisphaeraceae bacterium
GCTCACGCTAGAATCCTGGGAGCGACTCAGCCCGCAACACCACATCGCCGAAAAGCGCCGAATCGATAACTTCAAGGGGGGGGGCGTCGCGGTTGCGCGGAAGCCGGCAATCGTGACGACATGATTCGAACGTCTGGCAATGAACCTTATATTGCGGTGGTTATGGGCAGGCTGCGCTTCCGCGCCCTGCATGACATTTTGAGCGGCTTCAAGCTCGGGCGTAGCTTTGGAGGAGCCTTTTTTTACACGCCCGCGTCCCGCCTACGGGGCTTTACGCAACCGTGACCTTGCGGCGCTCGACCCCTGTCTATAATCGTCGTTCGACGCTCGCCACCGTGCGGTACCGCCGCCGGCGAGGTGTTTCTGGTCAGGAATGAGGAGGCATGACCGCCATGACCGACAACTTGACGACCGGGTGCTCACGCAGCACGAACGTCCTTGGCCGCTATGCGATGGCTACTTGTTGTGTTCTCGCTGCGCTGACGTTCGTCGAAGCCGTCCCTGCTCAACTTCCGCCGCGCCCCAACAGGAATACCGTTGACGAAGGCGAGCCCGCGCTGTTTGTGGCTAAACGCTTTATCGAGCTGGGTACGATCCTTGAAGGACAGACGCCCACACTCACCTGGACACTTGAAAACAGGGGGCGGGGTGAACTTGCGATCGCCCGGACCCGAACGTCCTGCGGGTGTACGGTGGTGTCGTTGAGCGCAGATCAGAAGCGTATTGCCCCCGGGGCGACGCTGGATCTCTCGGCGACGTTCGATAGTCGTGGTCGTATCGGCGACGCCACCAAGACGATCACGGTATACAGCAACGATCCGACCGAGCCGGAGTTGAAACTTGAGTTTCACGTCAACGTCGAGCCGCTTTACAACATCAACCCGCCGGGCATCATCAACCTCCGCATGGTTCGACGCGGCGACGTGATCCGAAAAACGATAGAGATCATTCCCGCCGAGGGGCACACGCAGGTGGAGATCAAGCACATCGACGTGCCGTCGGGTTCTCCGATTTCGTATCGGTTTGAGCCCTTCGACGCGGATCACGGAACCGGACAGCGAATCCACTTGACCGTAGCTAGAGACGTTCCGCTCGGTACGCTCAGGGCGGACGTTACCGTTCAGTTCACCGTCGATGGTCATCCCTGTACGCAAAAGATCGCCATGCGCGGTCAGATCGTGGGCGACCTCGTCTGGCGACCGTCGGTGCTCGATATGACCCGTCACCCCGTTTCCGCCGGGCGAACCCTGTCACCGGTGGTTATCGAATCCACGACGACGGCACCCTTCGAGGTCGTAGAAGCCTCAGCCGGACCGCTGTTCGACGTGCGGATCGATCGAAAAAAAACAACCAGCCGATCGATCGAGCTCGTATTACGCGCCGATGCGACGCCCGGTCCGTTTGCCGCTTCGCTGGTCGTACATACGGATTCTCTGGACCAACCGCTCGTTTCCATCCCGGTGTTCGGCGTGGTAGCCGCGCCGGTGGAGATCGACCCGCCCCTCATTCTACTTCGCGCGGACGGTACACAGGTGGGTGCGCACCGGCGCGTGAAAATACGGGCGCAGCAGTCATCCACGGTGCTCAAGCCGAAAACTGTTTCCTGCGACGACGCGTCCGTGCGGGTCGCGGTTGACGAAAGGGAATCGAACCGCCAGCCCCATATATTCTATCTGGACGTGACGTTGGTTGGCACGCCGCCGCCGGGTCGACACCAGGCCACGTTGACCATCGAGACGGACGCGCCGGGTATCGGAACGATTCACATCCCGGTCGAGGTCGACGGACCTAAGTAAGTCGCTACACTGGTTACGCATAGTGGATTGCTGCGACGGGAGGTACGAACAGGCGTATGACAACAGCGCAGGACAACGTGGCCACATCGCCGGGTGATTCGACTACGCCGGACGCCGAGGCCGCACGACCCAGCATCTGGGAGGATCAGAGTGTGCCTGTTGGTGACGCCCCGCCTCGATCGAAGTGGTCGCTCTTTTTTGCGTGCGTTATGTGGGCGGGCTGGGTCGTCTTCCTCATCGTGATGATGCTCGCCGCCCGGCACGCAGCCGGAAAGTAGTTACCCCCTTCACGCACGGGTTCAGGGATGGAAGTGTGAGCCAGGGTGCCGCATCAACGCTTGCCTTTTCCCAGGCGCAGCGCGCCTGTTTCGATTCCAACCTCACGGCGCTCGAGGCACGCCAGTCCGACGTCGCACGGATTGTGCGCGCGACCGACATCCCTGCCGGCGTCCGTCCGGTCACCGGGCGAGACGGCACGAGCACCGCGCAGGTTCCGGGTGATCACGGCGGTCCGATCTGGTTCGGCCAGTCGTCCATGCCCTCGATCAGCGCCCCCGCGGCGTTTGCGGATATGTCGTACCACGGCGGCAACGCGGCGCTTCCCGGTGTGTTGACCGGGCTGGAGCCGCTGACCCTGCTGGAACGATTGCCTCAATGCGCGGCGCTGTTCGTTCTCGAGGACGCCCCCCTCAACGTCGCCATCGCGATGCACCTCTACGACTACACGGAGTCCATCGGATCGGGTCGGCTCGTCTTTGTTTTTGCAGACGATTTCGGCGCGAACCTGACGGCGTACATCCGGCGCTATCCCGGGTATGATCTTCCAACACAACTGTACCACGTTCCCCAACGGTCATCGTCCGAACTATCAGACCTTCGCCGTCGGTTGGAGCTGGAGAGCCGGGAAGCGGTCGACCACCAGCGCGAGCTGATTGACGAGCTCATCGAGGCACTTCGCGGTCGATCCTACGGTCTGCTGTCCGAATCGCCGCGCGTGGCCGTAGTAAGCGCGGACGCGCAGCCCTCAGCGCTGGAACATACCCGTCGCATTACCCGTGCGCTGGGCGCACTGGGGTGGGCCCACGGCGTCTGCGCACCGGATACGCCGCAACAGTGCCATGTTCTGGCACGTCTGCGGGCGATCGTTGAGTGCGATGCCGATCTGGTGATCGTTGTCAATCACGGAACGGCCCCACTGGTGAGTGCACTGCCGCCGGAGTTGCCCGTTGTGTCGTGGTGGTTCGAGCCGATAGCCGACAACGGAGCACCGACGATTGAGGCGAGGCCGTTTGATGTTGTGGTGGTTACCAGGTCCGCTCTTGATCCCCCGTCGTCGGGCGAGAACCAGGAAACGAACGGTGCGCTGCGTTGCGAACCGGCCGGTGACGGCGTCTTGTTCTGTGCAGGCACAAACCCTGTGCAGCCAGAAGACGAGTCAACGGTTGACGTCCTCGTTCCCGTCGATCTCCCCGACGATCGAGCCGAGGCGTGCGGCGTGGCGCTGGCCAGCCACGTGGGATTGTGGAACGCGGTGCTACGCATCGTGCGCGAGCGCGTTGATAGACCGGAGGCGCCCGATCCGCGAGCTGTTCTCGCAGACGCTGTCAAGGCTACCGGCGTGCCCCTCGGCGACAGCGGGGTGCGCGCACATTTCGTTGAATTGATCGGCGATCGAGCGATTCCGGCAGCCCGAGCACGGTCGCTCGTTGACGCCTGCCGCCATGTGGGATTGCGCGTCGCTGTCTGTGGAAGCAACTGGCATGGGCTTGAGGGCGACGACGTGGCGTGGCGTGGGCTCATTCCGCACGGCGAGGCGTTACACCGACTCATCGTCGAGACGGGCGTCGTTGCGCTCCCGTCGTGCGATGCGTCGTGCGTTCAGCACGCGCTGGATGCGCTTCTGGTCGGGACACCGGTCTGTCTTCGAGCGCGCCGCGACGAGTTTGAACGGTGCTATCCGGGGTTGGTCGGGTTGCCCGATGACTTAGCGCTTGAGGCCACTTCCCGCAAGTTAGCTACGCGTGCAGCCGATTTCTGCCGGCGTCAATCAGTGGAATGTTTCGGGGCACCGTATCAGGGGGAACGAAACAAACGGAATCGATCCGCTGGGGACCAGATCGATTCCAACGATTGCGTGCCCGCCGATCCAGTGGAGCGATCGCGCGGGCTGAAGCCCGCGGCTCAGAATGTGACGCCCCAACGCGTGTTCTTGTCTCATACCGGCGTTCTGGAAAAGAAGATGACGCTCGTCGATCACACCGTCACGCGGCGATTGGAATGGATTGCCGAGCAGGTGCGGGCGCGCCAGACGGGCGCTACGTCGCCGGTTTCTCGAAGCGTTTGAGCCAGCGTTCCTCGGCTTCCGGCGGACGAATGTAGAGCGGGACAAGATCATGAGCCTCGACATATAGGCCCTCGTCGGCGAGGCTGGTACCCAGTCGATAGGTTGTCTCCGCGCGGGGTGCGTGGAGGTGTTCGGGCAGCATGGCGTGTCCTGAATCCTCCACGATCGCGCTATGTACCCGGGCTCCGTTACCTAAGACTGACGTTCCAGGCAGACATTGACTGAGAAACGCCGCCGGGTCCTGCTCGCTCGTTTCAGATGCGGCAGCGTATGCGCGTCCTTTGCGAACAAAGCGAGCCGCGTAGACACGCCGGCGTTTTGCGTCCAGCATCACCGCCACGAGCGGCGGTGGTTCCGACACATCGAGGGCGTTTTGCGCTATGACGTTCAGGGTGGGCACCGGAACCAGCCGTACCGGTGGGTTCCCCGATCGCACGGCGGCCAGTGCGAGGGTTCGAGCGGCCGCGACTCCGATCCGCAGGCCGGTAAAGCTGCCCGGACCGATCGAGACATGTACGACGCCGATCCGCCGTACGTTGAAGGTCCGGCAGAGCGCTTCGATGGTGGGTAGGAACTCAATCGCGTGGCGCAGCGGGGCGGTAAAGGTGCGCGTGTCGAGCACATCGCCGCCGCGCCCCAGCGCAACACTGCCCAGCGGGCTCGACGTTTCGAAAGCCAGCGCGAAGGGCGGTTCGTCTGTGGGATGCGGCGACACCACAAGATCATACACGCCCGGTGTCGTAGCTGAAGACGAGCAAGTAAAGATTCTCAACAGCGGGTGTGGGGGAAAGCGTATCGAAACATAGCGGGAGCAAGTGGGTGCGTGACAGGATCGGCGGTGGGAAAAAATGGTAGGGCAGGTCGTTCTTTCGCCTCAAGGCGGAAGGTTGACCTGCCATGGTCGAGGCAGGTTCACCCCCCGGCGTAGCCGGGCGAACCACCTGCCCTACCTTGACTTACCACCTCGTATGGCGGAAAGCGTATCAAAACGAAACAGAAACAGGTCTCCCCAGCCGTGGCATTGACGGCATAGCGCGCGCGGTCTAGAGTTGCGTTTGGTTGGCGCAACGCGGGCGCGGTCTGGAACTGGATGTCTGAGGTTCGATCCCCCCACTCCCGCGACGGTCGCGTTCGGTTGTAAGCTCTGTGTTTGCAGTAATCTCCGACATACACGGTAATCTGGAAGCGTTGTCGACGGCGCTGGAGGACATCGGGCGGCGATCCATCAAGACGATCTACTGTCTTGGGGACGTCATCGGGTACGGGGCCAGTCCGCGCGAATGTCTCGATCTGGTCATTGAACGGTGTGCGTTTTCGCTTTGCGGGAACCACGACCAGGCCGTGTTCTACGAACCAAGCAACTTCAACGTAGGGGCCGAACGAGCCGCCTATTGGACCCGGCAATACCTGGAGGACGAACCGAACAAAGCCAGGCGCGACAAGCGGTGGGAAGTGCTGGGGCGATTGCCGGTGCGCCGGGAGGTGAGCGGGCTGCTCATGGTCCATGCGTCCCCGCGTCGTCCGGTGAACGAATATCTTTTCCCGGAAGACGTGTATACGAATCCGGGCAAGATTCTGGACAATTTCCGGCGCCTGGAACCGGAGCAGATGGCCTGCCTCGTCGGTCACACCCACGTCCCCGGCGTGTTTCTGGACGACCCCTGTTTTGATTCGCCGGGCGAACTGCCGGACATAAGTATTTATACGATTACCACGGACGAAAAAGCGATCATCAACGTCGGCAGTATCGGACAACCGCGCGACCGTGATCCGCGACTTTGTTACATCGTGGCCTACGAACCCGGCGAGTCGCCGGAAGGATACGAAGCGCCGCTTGTCGGGGAAGACGAGTACGCGTTGACGATCGAGTTCGTACGTCTCGAATACGACATCGAGAAATCGGCGCGAAAAATCTACGACGTTCCTGAGCTGGACGACTTTCTGGGCACACGCCTGTTCGAGGGACGCTGATCGAAATCACTCATGGTCGATCGTCGGACCGTACCCCGGCGCGACCCGTTTCCGCCTGACCCTTTATGGACAAACAAGACACATTACGCAATCTACTGCTCGCCGCGGGCGTGTTCATGCTCATCATGGCGATTGCACCCGCTTTGCTGCCCGCTCCGTCGAAGACGCATCCCGTAGATACAACCGCTGGCGCTGGTTCCGTAAACGAAGACGGTGCGCCGCGTCCGGCAGGTTCGACGCCTACGGTGGGCGCGGCGGAACCGGCTGGCGAATCGGCGGTACAGGACAAAGCCGATGAGTGGTCGGTGGATGAGGCCCAATCCGAAACAACGAGCAGGCTGGGCGCGGCTACTGACAGTCTCGACGATCCCAGTACGTCGCCCTACCGGATGATTCTCGTTCTCTCGAACCAAGGGGCGTCCGTGGAGCGCGCACGCCTGTCCGACCACGCCGCCCGTCTGCATACGGCCGAGCGGTATGAGCTCCTGGCGCCCGTGGATCGACCGGACGGTACGTTCGCGCGATCTCTGACGGTTGAGAAGGTTAACGTCGACGGCACCGACGTAGCGCTCGACGATGCGCTCTGGCACGGCGGTTCCGTCGAAACCACCAATGAGGCGGACGGCAAGGGCAAGGGAAAGGGTGAGGCCGGGTTAGACCAAGCGACCATGTCGATCAAGTATTGGATCGAACTGCGGCATCTGGACAAGCCGACCCTCCGCTTGACCCGCGTCTTCACGCTTCCCGCGCAACCAAGCGGCGCTCATCGACACGATCTTCGGATTGATCTCACCATCGAGAATCTTTCCACCGACCCGCATGAGGTTGTCGTTACTTACCGGGGCGGTCTCGGCATTCCCCAGGCGAATCCGCGTATGGATGACCGGGCGGTGGACTACGGCGTGGTGCTGGAAGGGGAGCGCGTGACCGGTACGCGCAAGCGAGCGTCAGTGGTGGCACGCGGCGGAAGCTCATCGGTCAGCCTCTATCGCTCCACCGGTGACGACGCCGGACGGTTTGCTTGGGTGGCGACGGGTAATACCTATTTTACCTGTACGATCGCACCGCTCGATGACCAGGGTCACGACAATCCGAATTATGTGGCGGCGGTATCGGCCATCGACATTGATCCGGACAACGGCGAGACCAGCGACGTCACAACGCGGATTGTTACGGCCAGAAAACGGCTCGCCCCCGGTTCGCGGGCGTCCTATCCGGCGGAAGTCTACCTCGGTGAAAAGGATCCCGGTGGGTTTCGAACGATACCCGACTATGTTGAGCGTAATTATTACTTTCAGATTGAAGCGGGATTCGGCTGGTGTACGTTCGGATTCCTCGTGCGCCTGATGATCTCGGTGCTCAACGGCCTGTATTTCGTCGTGCACGACTACGGCGTGGCCATCATCATCCTCGTGCTCATTGTTCGCCTTTTGCTTCATCCGATTACGAAGAAGGGCCAGGTGAACATGGTCCGGATGCAGCAAAAAATGGGCGAGTTCACGCCCAAGCTGGAGGAGCTCAAACGCAAATACGGCAACGACAAAGCCCGTCTCCAGCAGGAGACGATGAAGCTCTACCGGGAGAACAACATCAACCCCGCGGGCAACGTGCTGGGTTGCCTGCCCATGTTTTTGCAGATGCCGATCTGGATGGCGCTGTATCTGAGTCTGAGCAGCAACATCCGCATGAGGCATCAGCCTTTCCTGTTTACCTGGATTCACGATTTAACCGCGGCGGACGCCCTGATTCCGTTTTCGACGCCGATCACGATTCCCGTCGTCGGTTGGCATCTGACCTCGTTCAACCTGTTGCCGTTGCTGGTTTCGCTTTTCATGTATTTGCAGCAGAAGAGTCAGCCTAAACCGAAACCAAACCCCAACATGAGCGAGCAGCAGCGCGGGCAACAGGAAATGATGCAAAAGATGATGCCCATGATGAGCATCATGATGCTCTTGTTCTTTTACAAAATGCCCAGCGGATTGAATCTGTACATCATGTTCAGCTCACTGTTCGGCTGGATCGAACAAAAGCGCATTCGCGCCCACATCAAAGAGCAGGAAGAAGCCGGCACGCTGTTCAAGAAACCCGCCAAACCGGTTACGGAACCGGTCCGTAAACGCCCGGGCGACATGACCTTCTTCGAAAAACTTCAAAAAATGGCGGAGGACGCGCAGAAAGCGCAGGCCAAGCGTGCGACGCCCAAGAAAGGTAAGCGCTGACCGAGAACGCCGCGAACAGATGTGGCCGGTACTCTGCCGTCCGTGATTTGATGGGTGCCATGGGCAAACTTGTTTGCCCGTGGCTTCCCCGGAACAACACGGGCAAGCTGCTGCGTGCTCATGCCACGCCACGATACTCATTCATTGAGCCGTGTCGGAGTACTACCTGTTTCCCACCCGCTCTCAATCAGCGCTTCGCCCTCACCTCTCTCAGGGTTATTCCCGCGGATACGCCGTTCCCGCCAGAGGTGGGCTGTGCGGACGCGGCGTTGTTCTCTTTGGGGGTGCCTTTAAGCGATTCAAGGTAGCTGATCAGATCCGATAGTTGTTGAAACGTCATAAGCTCGCCATAGTTGGTGGCCATCCGCGACGCGTTCGACACCACGACGCGCGCCACCTGATCACCGCTGAACGTCGCGAAGCGTTCGGGGGCGATCAACAAGATGACCTCTTCATCGGTGTTCTTTCGGAGCACGCCCGGGACGATGTCACCATGTTCGAAGTTCTCGTCGCCCTGAGCTTCGTTGGTCAAGACGGCGGACGGCGCAGCACGGTCGCCATTATCCAGCGAAGGCGGTTGCGCGTCAGTTGGATGGGCTGCCCAAGCCCCGGAAGGTTCGGTTGTCGGGGTCGTCGAAGCGGTTTGCTCATTGGGCGACCCCGTACTCATTTGTTCCAGTTGCTCAATGCGTTGACGGAGGCGCTCCATATCCGTACGCGCCTTTTCCAGGTCTTGGGCAATAGCGGCGTCGGCGCCTGTGGCCTGGGCATCCGCGCCGACGGGCTCCTCGTCCTCGTCAAAGAGTTCGTCGGATTCAAAAGTTTCCTCAAAGGATGGTGCCGGTACGCCGGGTTTCAGGTAGACCCGCGCATCGTGCCAATTGGCCCCGATCTCCGCATTGGGGTCGACGATGGACTGTGCAAGCCACGTCCAGTTACGAAACGCGCCGATCGCGCTCAAGTCCGGTGCGATGGATATCCCCGGTCTACCTCCCGCGGAGTGGCAACTACCGCAACCCATGTCCAGAAAGACCTGCTCACCGCGGACTGGATCGCCGTGGCGAAAAGGCGAAGGCTCCAGCTTGGTAGCGAGCGTCTGGGGGTTCAGGTTGATCGACCAGGTATCCACTTCACCGCCCTGGCTTTGGAGGTAAGCAACCAACGCCGTGATTTCTTTTTTATTGAGATTAATGGGGGGTTGATACACCTTGGGCATATCATCCGAGTAGCCTTCGACGATATGGGCCGACGGTTCCAGGATGGACTGCACGATGTATTCGGTGGCCGAGCTCAGGCCTAGCTTCTGCGCGCGGGCTGCTGCCCGGAATCCAAGGTCTTGATGGTTCGGACCGCGCTGGTTCTCTCCGCGGTCTCCCATCATGTGACAGCGATGGCATTGGGCCCGCCCCCAGTAGAGTTTTTCGCCTTCTTTTACGATCGGGGGGTTGACGTGCCGCGCCGCTGCCCGCTTTTTTTCCTCGTCCGTCAGCTCGAAGGTGTCGGTGGTCGTCACTTTGCCCGTCATGCCTCCGTGGATGGTGCAGTAGAGCGTAAACAGACCTTCCTGTTCAATCGTGACCACCGTTGACTGCCCGGCGTGAATGGTGGTGGCGGGGAGCAGGATGTCATTCCGATGCGCCGTGCGGTCGACGTAGCAGTCGTGGTCGGACTTGTCGTTGTTGATAAATCGGATTGTCTCT
>CAZWWW010000065.1:0-10026 GCA_964637715.1 uncultured Phycisphaeraceae bacterium
TTCTCAAGGACATACGTCACTGTCGTTGGTCAAGAAAGTAGCGTAGTAGTATTAGGTGCCTTTCCGGATACCTTAGCAGGCGATGGTTTCGCTCGGCGCCTCGAGAGCGCGGTTGGTTTTTCGACGAACGCGCGATCCATCGAGCGCGTCGTCCAGTGGGGATCGTGTGTCGGCAGCGCCGCGGTGGACAGCGCGTCGCGCAGCGAACCGAATCGTATGGTGGAAAGTAATCGTTCCATCTTGCGTCCGAAGGCGCGCCGACCCAATCCCTGATGTATCCGCAGCGCCGGCGGAATCGCGCGGGGCAATGCGGCGAGCTCATCCGGGTTGAACTCATAGGGGTGCATGTAGATCGTGGCTGGTTGTCCCGACCGATTGATCGTGCGGATCGCATGTGCTACGAGCTGAACCGGATAGAGACGCAGGTAGCCACCGCCGCCCATCGGAACGCGCCGACCCAGAAACGAAGCCGTTGCGACGGGAACTTCTACGATCGTTTCTCCGCCGGGGGTGCGCAGCTTGTGTGGATACCACGGTGCGCCGGCGATGCCGTAGCGTTTGGTTCGTGCGGGTACGATCGACGCGTCGGTGGTGTAGCCACAGGAGCGCAGCGCGTCGAGTACCCAGGGATTCGCCCGGGTGATGCTAAAGGCCGGAGCGCGGTAGGCGGTGACGGCTGTGCCCGTGATATCCTCGAGTAGTTTCCTCGAGCGAACCAGATCGTTTACTACCTCCTCGCGGTTCAGGGTGTGCAGCAGGCGATGCCCGTATCCGTGACTTTGAACCTCATGCCCAGCGGATTGGATGGCACGCACCAGTTGGGGCGCTTTGCGAGCGGCTAAACCCAGGACAAAGAAGGTCGCACGAACGCCGTGCCCGTCGAGCAGTTCGAGAATCCGATGGGTGTTGGCGACAAAGCGATTCGACAGCGGCGCATCGGGATCCAGCACCGACTGCACCCAATCTTCCACGTCGACGGTAAGCGCGTTGATGATCGGTGGGCGGGAACCCGCGGGCCGTTCGGTTCCCGATACACGTTGCGTACTGTTTCGTGTCATGATTGTGGCACTACAACCGTCGATCGTTTCGCGCCGTCGTGTTCTTCGCAGGCTTCTTCGAGCACGCCCACAAAGCGTTGGGCGAGTTCGTCACGGGAGAACTCCGTCTCGGCCAGTTCGCGCGCCCGAACGCCCATCCGGGAGCGCTGTTCCGCATCGTCTCGCAAGAACACCATCGCGTCGGCGAACGCGGGCGGATCGTCGGGTGGCACGGCGATACCGCACGCGTGGTCGCGCACGAGATCGGCCAGCCAACCGGGGTAGTTCATCAGTATCGGCAGACCCGAGGCGAGGTAGTCGAAAAACTTATTCGGCGACGCGGCGAACAGCGCGGGAATGTTGCGTACGGTCATAAGACCCACGTTCATGCGCGGCATGACCCGGGCCAACTCGATCTTGCTCAACGGACCGACCCACGTGACCCACGGATCGAGTCCTTCGTAGCGGCTCCGTTCCATCAGCCGTGCGCGTTCTCTTCCTTGACCGACGAAAACGATGCGTATGCCCTTTTCGTTTCGCCGTCTCAATTCTACGACCGCATCAAGGATTGCATCGAGCCCTCCGACCAACCCGTGCGCCCCGGCGAACAGAAACCGGCAGGCGTCAGGAGATCCGAAACGCGGGTCGTCAAGCGGCTCGCGGGTCGGAGTGAACAGGTCGAGATCGCACGCGTTGGGAATCAGGCTGACGCGACTCGGCGGATATCCGCGTTCACACACGCCATCGCGCATACCCGGTGATAACGCGATGATCCGGTCCGCTTCGTCATAGATGCGCGATTCCATCCGCCGTGCGTACCACCGAAGCAGGGGGTTGCGCAGGGCGCCCATGGCGATCGGAACCGCGGGCCAGAGATCGCGCACTTCGAACACGAAGGGAATCTTTAGGCGATCCTTGGCGTGCAGACCCGCAAGACCGACCGTGAGCGGGGTGGAGCTGGCCAGGACGAGATCGGCATCAAGCCCGCTTGCCAAGCGCCCTGCCTTTCCGGCAAAACGCAAGAACGCCTGCACGCGCCGCGCGAAACCCATCTGGTCGCCATAGGGCACAGGAATGCGAAGCACGCTGATGCCGTCCACGTCGCACGACGCTACCGCCTCGGGCGATCGCGCCCGTTGCGTGGCGGTTACGTCTCCGGAGGCATAAGCCCCGCAGATCATGGTCACGCGATGCCCGGCTTCGATCAGCCGCCGGCTCATCTCATAGGAGCGCGTACCGGTCGTCCCGCGCGTCGTGGAAAAGTGTTGATGGATGTAGGCAATGTGCATGGATGCCGCCGTCGCGCAAGATTCCTCCTGGCGCATCGGTAAGCGATCCAATTGACTTTCGGTATCTATACACGCCCGGCGCTCTTTTTCCGGGACGGTCGTAGCATGACGCGCTCGGGTGGATTGACGAACGACGCGCAGCGATCATCAACCGTGCCGTCGACCAGCGCGGGTTCCGGCCACACGCGCTATTGTGTATCGCCTTTTTGGGCCGATTTACCGGATGAAACAGTGGTTTGACCGCTACGCAAAGATAGGGCTTGCTCAATCAGAAAGGAGGCGCCTCGCCGGTATGCTGGATCGTTTGATCCGGTCGTTCTCCATACCGACTCAGGCAGGTTTGTTCGTACCACTGTGGGCCCCACTGCGTGTAACCATGCAGCAGATACGCCGCCTCAGCCACCGGTGTGATGTGTCCGAGGCGCGTCAGCGACGGGAGCGCCGCATCCGGATCGTCGTAAAGGAACTCGATGGCGGTATGCTCACCCCCGCTTCGTTGCGGGTCGAAACGAGCCTCGAGCGCGCGCCGCGTGCAGCGCACCATTACGTCGAAAATCAGTTCGGGTTGCAGCAACCGTCGATCGCGGACGAGCCCGATCACCACCGCGTCGGCGACGTCTTCGCGCGTCAGGCCTAGCTCTTCTTCCAGTTCGCGCTGCATCGCACCGAACAGATCGACGTGGCCATCCTCCCGCCGGTCGCCTTGATCCACCATGCCGCCGAACGGATGAACGTATCCCGCGTGATAAGCGACGCGCCTACCGCGACGTCCGTAGGCGACGAACCCGTCTTGCGTGATGACGGACGCACTGATACCGAGCGGGTTCGCCAGAAAACCCCGGTGCTTCGGATTCGTCATGATGCCGCCGTTCATGTTGGTGCCCATGAACGCGCGATAACTCGTGGGTCCCAATTCGACGTGGAGCGAGGAGCCGCGAATCGTCGTCGACCGGAGTCGCACAAGATCCCCGTCAAAGAGAATCGCATCTTCGACGCGGGCCAGCGCAACGGCGGATGTCCAGACCTGATTGATCGACGCCTCGATCGCCGGGGTGGTCGCCTGCGGCTCATTCAACCATGATTGGGTTACCGCTGATTCACCGAAACGCCCGATCACATCCACCAGAAACGGGGCGTGCGTGTCGAGGTTCTTATCCCCAACGGCGTGACGGGCCTCGGAATAAGCCGGGGCGTCCGGATCGCGAAACGATACCATACGCATGACCAGCAGCGCGGCACCCGGTAAGGTATACAGCAGCGCCGCCAGTGCGAACTCGAACGTAGCCGCCACGGGAACGCCCAATACGTCGCGCGAACCCAGCAACTCCGTGGCTCCGACGACACCCAGTCCGATGCTGAACCAACCTGCGAACCGCAGCATCGTTCCCCCGCCGCGCTGATAGATAGGCCAGCGCTCCCGGCGGCGAAGGATCACACCGGCGAGCCCGCCATGACCGGCAGCCGCGATGAGTACGCCGATGGCCGCCAGTCCGTCGCGCAGGGACAGCGTAGAACTGTGCCAGACCAGCGACGTTACGGCGATAACCGATCCGCCTCCGCACACCAGGCAAGTAACGATCGCCGCGATCCGGCGCGCGTTCGAGCGATCCTGAGAGATGGTCGACAGCACGCGTTCGTTGATAACCCACCCGCACCACGGGCAGCGTCCTTCGGTCGTACCGGTCAGGTTGTAGTCGCATTCGGGGCAGTGAACGCCGGTATCCGTGGGCTGGCTGTGCGGCGAACTCATGACAGCGATACACAATAGATGAAAAACGCCTTGGTTGCCCTGTTCAACCGACGGCGATCAGGATCATGGCCAGGATCACGAGCAAGGCCGCGATTTTCCAGATCCAGGTGCCGGCCGTTCGTGCGGGGTAGACCGGCGTGATCCAGTCTCCGCACGCCGGGCACTGCTGCGTATCTTCATGAACCTCCGCACCACACGACGGGCAGACAAGACACGCCGATTCCTCGTCATCATCGACGTCGTCGACCCATTCGTCGTCGAGTTGATCGTCATCGTACATGGCGTATCAAAGCCGCTGGAACGCCCCAAACAGTTATTCGACCGCTGCAAGAATAGAGACTGCGCTAGTGCCTTTCCCCAAAAGGTTATTAGAGTTTTTGGGTGGCACGGGCAAGCAGCAGCTTGCCCGTGCTGATCTTGGAACATCCACGGGCAAACAAGTTTGCCCATGCCAACCCGCGCCCGAATAGGTCGTACTACCTTTTCGGAGACGGTACTAGTCCACCGGCGGCGGTGACGCCTTGATGACCTCAAGCAAGCCCTTGAACGCCGGTGTGTCGCAGCGATGGCACAGCTCGAACAATACACTTTCGACGGTCGTGACCAGCGCCCCCGCCTGGCGCAGGCGCTCCAGCGCCCGCTTGTAGTCCCTACGTCCGCGCGACCCGATCGCGTCGGCGCAGACGAAGACGTCGTAGTCGCGCGACAGCAGATCAAGCGTCGTTTGCTGTACGCACACGTGCGCTTCAATCCCGACCACAATCACCTGCGGGCGGTCCAGCGCGATCATGGCCTCACGAAAACCGGGATCCGCCCAGGCACTGAACGTCGGCTTCTCCAGCACGCGCGCCTGCGCTGCGTCGAGGGCTTCTCGCACCGGGGTCACGGTCCCGCCCAATCCTTGGGGGTATTGTTCCGTGGCCACTACCGGCAGCGAAAATACCCTCGTTCCGCGAAGTAGTTTCAGACAGGCTTCGATCACGCGCTCATGGTGACGAATCAGCGGAAGCAGCTTCTCTTGCACGTCGATAACCACTACGCACGCACGCGCGGGCACCAATTGATCGGGGCGCATCATAAACCGTCTCCCTGCCGCAGGGTTTCACAACTCCCGGGACGAGCCGAGTCGATGGGGTGATATACAGTAACGTCGATCGCTTGTATTCAGTATAGAACTTGTGCTTTGGATCTCAAACCTGCATCCCCACCGCGTTCGCGGGATGCCTGAATCGTCCAGGCAAAACGCGAGTGTAGGTAGCGGATCGGAGGTGGTCAATCAGCCGGCGATGCGTGGGTTCAAGTGAAGAACCCCGCGCCATGGCATGGTGTGCGCAGCGTTGATCCTAACAGTTCGGAGGTTGTATTTGCGGAGAAAACCGTTGGTGTAAACGTGTGTTTCGCTGTTGCGACGCAGGACATCCAGACCTACAGTAATCGTAGCCGTGCTCGATGAAATCGTAGATGTGAAACGACGTCCCCGTCGTGGTCGAATCCGCGGGTGGCGAATCCACTGCCCCCAACCAGCAGGCTTCGGTACGCGCTGAGGGAAAGGGGTTCCTCAGCGGCTACATCAGGCCCCGTTGGTGCGGGTCGTCACCTCGAGTCGATTCGCCGGATGAACGGGTGATTCGACGGCTACACAAGAGATAGCGCTTGCTCTGGCGCCGTTTCCGAAAAGGTAGCACGACTTATTCAAGCGCGGGTGGCATGGGCAAACTTGTTTGCCCGTGGATGTTCCAAGATCGGCAGGGGCAAGCTGCTGCTTGCCCCTGCCACCCGAAAAACAAGGTGTGACAAAGCACTAGCCGAGTGATCGTCCCATGCGATGGTGGCCCTTCATACTGCTGGCCGGGTTGGTACTGACCCTGCAATCGGCGATCGCGCCGCGCTTGGCGCTGTATGGTGTGCGCGCCGATTGGGTGCTCATACTTGTCGTGTTCTTCGCCCTGCACGGTCGCCGGACCAATGCGGTGATCGCGGCGTGGTCGATCGGCTTTTGCGCCGACCTGATGAGCATCGAGCGGGTAGGATTGTTGGCGCTGTCCTATGCGATAGCGGCCTGGTTTGTCGGTTCCTTCCGCGATTATCTGTTTCGCCGGCGGGCGCTGACACAGTTCGTGGTCACGTTCGCGGCGGCGTTTCTGTTGCAGATGGCCTGGTTGGTCTATCGCCGGGTGGTGTTCGCCCATGGTCCGAACCTATCGGTTGAATGGGCGTTGTCGCTTATCGCCGCACCGTTGTACACGGCGCTGTGGGCTCCGCCGGTCCATCGCGCACTGCTGGGCATCGCGCCGTGGCTGGGGTTGCCCTCGTCGCGATACAGCTTCGCCGGGCTGAACCGGGTGGGAAGCGTCGATGTTTGAGCATCGCCTGAAAGTGCTGTTGATTGTTCTCAGCGTCGCGGGCTTGGCGCTTCTTATTCGTCTGGGTCAACTTCAGTTGGTCCAGGCCGGCTATTACACTGGCCGTGCTCAGGCGGCGCTGGTCCAACATCCGCAACCGCTGCCCTTTATCCGTGGTCGAATCCTCGATCGTGCATCGCGCGTGCTCGTAAGCGACGAACCCTGCTGGGATTTGACGCTTGATTTCATCGTCATCGCGTCCGACGTAGGCCACGACAAAGAGGCACGCCGCGCCCTGCTGCGCCGATGGAAACGGAACCACCCGGACTTGCACGGCGCGTCGCCGGAGACGCTCGAACAAACGCTTGACCAGGCGCTCGAGCGATCGTGGGTGGAACTTGCTCGGTTTGCCTCACGTCGTGCGCCGGTAACCCCGAACGACCTTCGCGCCGAAGCGCTGGACATCTTCAACAGAGTACGCACAGTCCGGCGCGCGGTCGCCGCGCGGCGCGGGTTCGATGCCCCCGTAGCCGAGGAGCGCCGACGCCACTCGCTCGTAACCTCCCTCTCCGCCGAGGAGCAGATAGCCGCCCGCGAGCAATTCGGCGCCTATCCGTGGATTCACGTTGAGCCGTCGTCGGTGCGGCGTTTCCAGGGGGACGAAACGTCGATGGCTCATGTGCTCGGAAGAACCGGACGCGTAACGGCCGAGGTCGTGCGTGACGACCCGAACCAGAATGAGCCCTTCGCCGCCTACCGCGCGGGCGAAACCGTCGGCACGTCGGGCGTTGAATGGCTGGCCGAAAGGCAACTGCGCGGGCGGCGCGGGCAGTTGACCTACGACCGCAACGGGCGGGTGATTGACGAGAAGACAGTGGCCGCTGAGCACGGTCAAGATGTCACGCTCACGATCGACCGGGCGCTTCAGGACGAGCTCTATCGACTGCTGGGCGATACGGTTCGCGACGTCCCCGAGTCATCGGGCGGCGCTATTGTAGTCATCGATGTGCCGACGCGTGAGGTGCGCGCGCTGGTGTCCTATCCGTCGTACGACCCCGCACAATTCGACGTCCTCTACGCCCAACTCAGCGAGGATACCGACAGGCTGCCGTTGTGGTTTCGCGCCGTCGCCAGTCGCTATGCGCCGGGTTCGACCATTAAACCCCTGGTCTGTTTGTCCGGTTTGATGAATGGGGTCATCACGCTCGATACGCGCGAAACCTGTACCGGCTATCTGTTCGACGACTACCGTAGCGGCTGGCGTTGCTGGCAGATCCACGGCACCAACCGGCGCAAGGCCCACGGTTCGGTCAATGTCGTCTCCGCGCTGATCGGCAGTTGCAACATTTTCATGTACCGCCTCGGCGAACGACTCGGGGTCGACCGCCTGTGCGCCACGTTTGACATGGTCGGCGTTGGACGCCCCTCCGGTATAGGCCTGCGCGAGGAAAACGTCGGCATTAATCCCACGCCGAGTTGGCTGATGGTCCATAAGAACATGCGTGTTACCCCTGGGACCGCACGGCTCTTCGCCATGGGTCAGGGGGAGGTATCGATGACGCCCCTTCAAGTAGCGAATCTGATGGCCACCTACGCGAGCGGCGCGTACCAGGCGGTTCGACTGCTGCGCAGCAACGAGCCGAACCCGATCTGGACCCTTCCGGTATCGGATAAACACATGCGGGCTATCCGAAAGGCGATGTACGGCGTGGTCAACGACCCGAACGGTACCGCGTATGACTACGCCCGGTTCGTGGACGATCGATTCGCTTTGGTAGGCAAGACGGGCAGCGCCACTGCAACCCCTTGGCCTACCTCATACCGCATAAAATACCAGGATGGACATGGTACGCAGATCGAAACGGTCGTTCGCGCCGGGTCCAGGCAATCCGCCATCGATCGATTCCTACTGGCGCACCCCGCAGCGACCTTCAATCCCGATGACGTTCTTGTCGCCAGTCACTGGCCCGTGTTGCCGCCCCCACCCGGACAGCGGCATGCCCACGCCTGGTTCGGCGGTTTTCTGCAACCGTTGAGCACTGACGGGCAACCCGATTGGACGGTCACACCGCGATTCGCTTTCGCAGCCCTGGTCGAGTTCGGTGGAAGCGGAGGTCGTGTGACTGGACCGTTGGCCAAACGTATAGCCCGCACCCTGGTCGACTTTGACCGCTCGACATCAGAAGTGGCGCGCCTGTCATGGGAGTCCAGTCGTCCATGAGGCAAACGCTTGTTCATCTGACCAAACCCGGCGCGGTTATTCTGGTGGCTGTGGGTGTGCTGTTGACGTTCGGCATCGCCTCGATCTATGTGACGGACACGCACTACGCAGCCGGTAACGACGGACCCGCCAACGCCGCACGCCAATTCGTCTATGTGCTCGCCGGTACGACCCTGGCGCTTGTCATTCTTCGCGTCGGGTACCACGCCGTAGCCCGGCACGCGTACGCCATCTTTCTTATCGCTGTCCTGGCGCTCGTGCCGCTCTTTGTGGCCAAACTAACGCATTCGAGCTTCGGGGGGCTGACCCCACCGCGAAACGGCGCGTATCGCTGGATCCAGCTTCCCGGTTTTCAGGTCCAACCGTCGGAGTTCGTGAAAATCGCCTTCGTCATTGCCCTGGCGTGGTATCTTCGCTACCGAAAAAACTACAGGCGGTTCTTCGGCTTGCTCCTACCCTTTGTGTTGTCGGCTGTTCCGCTGACCTTAATCCTGCTCGAGCCGGACCTCGGTACGGTCGTGTTGATGGGACCGGTCTTGTTCGTCATGTTGTTCATGGCCGGGGCCCGCGTGCGCCACCTTCTTGTGATCGGCCTGCTCGGGTTGGCGGTGATGCCGTTCGCCTGGGGACAAATCAAGGGCTATCAGCGAGCACGGGTCACCGCCGTGTTACTCCAATCAGACGCCCTACGCCACGACGTTATCGAGCACCCCGAGAAATACGACGGATTCGTCACCCGGCGGCAGGCGCTGGAGTGGGCGGCGAGTTCCGGTTTTCAGCTTGTCCATTCGAAGAACGCCATCGGCAGCGGCGGAGTGATCGGACAGGGGTGGGGCAAGGGCGTGTATGTGACGCATCCACTCCTGCCGGATCGGCATAACGACTTCATCTTCGCCGTGATCGCCCATCAATGGGGCTTCGCCGGTGCCTTGCTTATCGTATTGTGCTATGTGGTGATGGTCGTGGCCGGGGCGCGGATCGCGTCAGCTACGACCGAGCCGTCCGGTCGCCTCATGGCCATAGGCCTTGTTACCTTGATCGCCATGCAGGCGTTTGTGAACATCGGCATGTCCAGCGGGTTGATGCCGATAACGGGCATGACCCTGCCCTTTGTGTCACATGGTGGCAGCAGTTTGCTGAGCGGTGCCATTGCTGTGGCACTGTTGATCAGCGTGTCGCAACATCGCCCGTTTATGCTTGCCGCTTCGTCGTTCGAGTTTACGGCTATCGACACGCGCTCGGCTCATCCCGCCGAACAACGCACGCGCGTGCCCGGTGAAGTAACGCCGTGGTCCCCCGCCCGCGACACCCCGCAAAGTGCCACTGCGCGACACTAGTACCCCGACACAGCTCAATTGATGAGTGTCGCGGGGTGGCATGGGCAAAC
>CAZWWW010000066.1:0-9947 GCA_964637715.1 uncultured Phycisphaeraceae bacterium
CGTTATGCCAAAGGACGAGCTCAGTCATTGATAGCGATCGAATCACTGCGTCATCCGCTGCACAGAGACAGAGCTTGTTCTAAAACGGTACGGTGTCCTCGGGTACAGGCTCGTGATAAGTGAGTTCGGGGCCTACATACTGATTCGAGAACTTCGTGAGCTTTTTATCGAAGTGCAGCGTGAGCGTAGCCGTGGGTCCGTTCCGTTGTTTGGCGATAATGAGATCAGCTTGGTTTCGAACGCTTTCGTCCTCGGGCTTGTAATACTCCTCTCGATGGATCAGCAGGATCACGTCGGCGTCCTGTTCGATGGCACCTGATTCCCGCAGGTCGCTCATCACCGGTCGCTTGTCGGCGCGCCCCTCGGCCATGCGGTTGAGTTGGGCGAGGGCAATCACCGGTATCGACAGTTCGCGCCCCAGCGCCTTGAGGCTTCGACTGATCGCGGATATTTCAACCTGGCGACTTTCCGATTTGGGCATGTGCATGAGTTGGAGGTAGTCCACATAGACCGCTTCGATGTCGTGTTTTTGTTTGAGCCGCCTGGCGCTGGACCGCAACTCCATGGCGGTCATACCGGGCGTGTCGTCAATGAACAGCGGCGCCTCTTCAAAATCCGCACAGGCGTGCAGCAGGCGGTGGAGTTCTTCTTCGGACAGCATGCGGCGGCGCAGTCGCTGCGCGTCGACGCCGGTATGCGCGCACAACAGTCTCTGTGCCACCTGATTGACACTCATTTCCATAGAGAAAAACGCGACGGGGCGGTGGTCGTGTGACGCGGCGTGGTGGGCCATGGTGAGCCCCAACGCGGTCTTACCCATGGACGGTCGTCCGGCTACGATAATCAGATCGCCCGGTTGAAACCCGGCGGTGTATTCATCGAGCTGGGTGAACCCGGTCGGCAGTCCGGTGCACAGCCCGTCACCGCGTGTTTCGAGTTGCTCGACCAGGTGCTTGACGGCGTCCCGGACCTCGACGGTGCGCCCGCCGACGCGCCGCTCGGTCACGGCGAATATCTTTTGTTCCGCCAGGTCCAGAATGTCGCGCGTGTCGTCGACACGACTGAACGCCGACTCGGATATCTCCCCGGTGCAACGAATCAGATCGCGCAGCATACCACCGTCACGCACGAGCCGCGCGTAGTATTCGGCGTTGGTCCAGTCGGCGAAGCTCTCAGCCAGTTGAACGAGGTATTCCTGCCCGCCGACGTAGTCGAGCATGTCGCGCCGGCGAAGCTCATCAGATACGACGATCAGGTCGATCGCCTTGGTGGGATCGTCGTAGAGGTCGAGTAGGAGCTCGAAGATTCGCTGATGCGCGGGTAGATAGAACCATCCCGCATCGCTGCGCCCGATGATGGGCATAACCTCGGCGACGGCGTCCCGGCTCATCATCAACGAGCCGAGTAGGGCCATCTCCGCATCGAGATCGTGCGGAGGGGTTTTGTCCGGTTTCACCCCTCGCGCCGCCGGTTCACGCTCCGTCCCCGTCGCCATCCGTAGCCGCCTCCGCTGCGGTCACCGCAGTGTGTTCATCGGTTCCTTCCGCTTCCGTTTCGTCGTCTTCTTCGCCGTCGACCTTTTCTCGCACGACCCACACCTTGATCGTACCGGTAAGATCGGCGTCAAGGCGAATGTCCACCGATCGGTTGTCGAGGTTTCGAATGGGCGTATCAAGAAGGATTTGCTCCGGCTTGAGGAAATAGCCCTCGGCGTCCAGCGCGGCGGCGATGTCCTTCGTTCCGACTGAGCCGTACAGGTGGCCTTCCTCATTCGCCTTCGCGTGAAGGGTAATCTCGACATCCTCGAGTCGGGCACAAAGAGCTTCAAGACGCCCGCGCTCCGCCGCCCGTTCGCGCTCCGCGATACGTCGCGCCTCGGCCAAACGCCGCATATTGCCCTTTGTCGGCTCGGTAGCGAGCCCGTGAGGAAGCAGGTAGTTGCGGGCGTACCCCGCCGGGACAGTCACCACGTCGCCGACGATGCCGAGCTTGTCGATATTCTTACACAAGAGCAGTTTCATGAATCTGTTTCCGTTTCGTTTAGCACTAATCCGATGCGCCCGTTTCGGACCCGGCATCAATCGATTCGTCTCACGCCCGCCGCTAGAATGGAATGTCGCTGTCCGTCGGAGGCGGCGGTTCATCATAGCCCGGACCCTGTGGCTCGACAGCGGCACCGGGCGCCCCGCTAGCCGGCCTGTCTCCGCCGTCACCGCCGCGCCCGCCTCCCAGGAACGTGAAGCCTTCGACGACTACCTCGTGCTTGCTACGCTTGACGCCCTCAGGCGTTGTCCAGCGATCTAGCTTCAGCCGACCCTCAACAAGCACAGACCTGCCTTTGTTCATATACTGGTTCAAGACCTCACCGCGCCTTCCGAACGCCACGCAATCAACAAAACAAACTTCTTCGCGTTCTTGCCCTTCGCGGTCCTTCCACTTTTGATTCGTTGCGATGCCGAACTTACACACGGCCGTGTTCTGCGGCGTGTAGCTAAGCTCAGGGTCGCGCGTGAGGTTTCCCACAAGAATGATCCGGTTATAACTCGCCACTGCCGTCTCCTTTGCGGACCGCAAAGTTCCATTCCGCCCGGCCCGGGCTATCCAGCCCATGCACCGCGCCACGCATAATTGATTCAAACCCGTACCCGGTTCGGTCGATCGCCCCGGCAGCCCCCTGACGAACTACGCCACGGGCGTCCGGCCATTGTTTTCACCGGCAAGATGTCGGTGCCACACAGACAACCTTTAAGACGCCTCTAAGCGGTTTCAGCGGTGCGCGCTCGTCCGCGGGGACGTCGATCGCGCGAATCACCACGAGACCCGCCGCGCTCGCCGTCGCGTTCACCGTCTTCCTCGGCACCGCGCTTCTGCGCAGTCAGAGCCGCCTCCATGAGCTCAGGCGTAACGTCGTCAGCCCGAAGCACAAGCACGCGCAGCAGGTGCTCGGAAAGCTGAACGTCGCGCTCGATCCCGGGAATCCTCGACGGGTCCGCCTTGAAGTACACGAGAACGTACACGCCGCGTTTACGTCCCCGAATGCGGTAGGCGAGGCGACGCTCGTCCCACTTTTTGCAGAAAACAATCTCCGCTTCCGCGCGATCCATCACACGACGAATCTCTGTCTCGCACGCCTCGAACGCCGCACCGTAGGTGGGATCGAACAGGAACATGGCTTCATATTGGTTCAATATCGTGATTCTCCTAACCTGTTCACGGAATCGTATCCGGTTTCAACAAAATGCACCGGCGGCTCCAAAGAGTTCCCGCCCTCGATGTATCGCTGTTTCGAGGCAATCTATACGACCAAACCGCGATGCGACCGTTATGCCCCTATTAGAGCTTCGCTCTATTCCGCGAGAACATCACCGTTAAATGTCGTCATGGCCGCGTCGGCCCCGTCCGTTATCCAACACGCAACAGCCTGTGCCGCGCGACCGTACACTCGTTTCATCAACACCTCTTCGTCCGGATCAAACCGGCTTAGCACATAATCCGCCGCGTCACCGAACGCCTCACCAACGCCGATACGCAACCGACACCAATCATCACCGCCCAGCCGCTCGATGATGTCTTGCAGTCCCTTGTGCCCGCCCGCCGAACCGCTCAGGCGGATACGAATGCGTCCGGGCGGCAAGGCCAAGTCGTCCGACACGACGAGAAGATCGGACGCCTCCAGCTTATAGAACTGACCGGCGGCCAATACCGACTTCCCGCTCAGGTTCATGTACGTCAGTGGTTTGAGCAGGGCGGTTCGCTCGCCGCCGATGTCACCCAATCCAAAACGCCCGTGAAACTTCTCGCCAGAAACGTCGATGGACCAGCGCCCGGCCAACTCGTCAATAACGTGGAACCCAACGTTATGACGGGTGCGTTCGTATTTCGGACCCGGATTGCCCAACCCGACGATCAGTTTCACAACGATGATCCATCGGCGCGATCCGGCCATTCAAGCCACAGCGCCAGCTCCGCGATAAAGCCTCATTCGATGAGAAATACAGGCAAACTCGCTTGCCCGCGATCGCTCACTCTTCTTGACGGGCAAGCAGCAGCTTGCCCGTGTTGCTGCGGGGTCAGTCACGGGCAAACAAGTTTGCCCAGGCCACCCACAACGAACCCTAAGAATAAGGTGTGACGCTGCACTAGTCGCCTTCCTTCTCGCCCTCTTCAGTTTTCTTGTCTCGCCCAATAACCTCCGGTTGAGCGTCGCCCGCTTCACCTTCGGTTGCTTCCTCACTCTCCGGCTGTTCCGCCAATTCACGCACCGTCGCGACACGTTCGTCACCGTCGGTGATCGCCCGAACGCCCGTCGGCAGGTCGAGGTCTTTCACAAAAAGCGTTTCGTTGATGCCGAGGTCCGTAATGAGTGGCCGAAGTGTGTCGGGAATATCCGTCACCAGACACTCGATGTCAATCTCGCCGAGGTGCTGCTCCAGCACGCCGCCGTCACCAACGCCCTTGGGAACACCTCGAAGCTCCACACCGACGGTTACCGTCACCCGCTCATTGGCGTCGAAGCGGACAAGATCCAGGTGGATCGGCGTATCACCGAGGTGGTCATATTGCACTTCCTTGATCAGAAACTGCTGCTTTTTCCCTTGAAGCCCCAGGGTGAGCGTGCGTGCGCCGTGACCAAGCGTAATACCTAACTCATGCGCGGGAACCGAGGCTGCCACGGGATCTTTGCCGTGACCGTAAATGATCACGGGCACCGATCCTTGCTCGCGCAAGCGGCGCGTCGGTCGTCGACCGAATGCCGTTCTTGGTTCCGCCGCAAGTGTCATGTTGTCCAACATCTACCCGATTCCTCCCGACAAACGCCCGCCAGCGCCGGCTAAAACAGCGCGCTGATCGAACGATGCTCATGTATTCTACGTATCGCCTCACCCACGATACCCGCCACCGACAGGACCGTCAGCCCTTTAAGCCCGTCACGGATTCGCGGGGCAAGTTCAATCGTATCCGTAACGACGATCTCATTGAGTTCCGCTTCGTTAAGACGGTCGAGCGCCGGACCGGCGAACACCCCGTGCGTCGCCGCAATATAGACCGCCACCGCCCCATTCTTTCGTACCAGCTTGGCCGCTTCACACACGGTGCCCGCGGTGGTAATCATGTCGTCGAACATCATCACGTTTCGGTTGTTCACATCACCGATCACGTCCACCGCCACGATCTCCGATCCCGTCAACCGCCGCTTATGGATGACCGCCAGCTCGCTCCCGATACGCGTGGCGAAGTCGTTGCCGAACTTGATGTTACCCACATCCGGTGACACCAGCACCGCATTGCTGATGTGCCGGTCGACAAAATGCTTGGCCAGCACCGGCGCCGCGGTCAGGTGATCGAGCGGGATATCGAAGAACCCCTGTATTTGATCCGCGTGGAGGTTCATCGTCAACACGCGGTTCGCCCCGGCTGTGGTGATCATGTTCGCCACGAGCTTGGCCGTGATCGGCGTTCGACCCTCGGATTTACGATCTTGCCGGGCGTATCCGTAATAAGGAATTACCGCGGTGATACGCTTGGCGCTGGCCCGGCGCAGGCAGTCGATAAAGATCAACAACTCCATCAACGTTTCGTTGACCGGCGGGCTGGTCGACTGGACCACGAAACAATCTTTCCCGCGTACGTCTTCCTCGATTTTGACAAGCGTCTCGCCGTCCGGAAACCGGCTCACCAAAGCGTTCCCGCGCGGCAGACCGAGGTATTTGCAAATCTTCTTGCTCAGCGCCTGACTGGCGGTTCCCCCAAAGACAACGACGCCGTTCGGGTCCCGGTCCGACGAAGTTTGGCTATCCCAGCTCATGGCGTTGCTACCCCCATGCCCATCATCGAAGTGGGGCCGACCACCTCGCCGTTGCTGATCCGTTCACCGGGTGCGACATGGCCAAAGGGGCCGACCCGGCATCCCTGACCCACCACCGCACCGGCGCCGATATACGAAAAAGGAAGGAGCGTCGTATCGCGCCCGACCGTCGCTTCCGCCTCGATCCACGTGTTGTCAGGGTCGACGATCGTTACGCCTTCATCCAGCAAGACACGCTGCAGCCGATCCTGCATGAGCCGATTCACGGTGGCCAGGTCGACCCGCGAATTGATCCCCGTGGCGTCTTCCGCGGGAACCGAGACCGGCGCTGATACGCCCTGTCCTGCTTCCCGCAGCAACCGCACCGCTTCGGTCACGTAATACTCGCCCTTTGGACCGGCCGGCTGCACGCTGTCAAGCGTGTCGAACAACCTCGCCGCGTCAAAACAGTAATAGCTGGGGTTGACCTCCCGTATCAGCCGTTGCTCCGGCGTGCAATCCGTCTCCTCGACAATCGCCTTCAGGCGACCATCTTCATCACGTACGATGCGCCCGTATCCGGTGGGGTCGTCCAGCACCGTCGTGGCGAGTGTCACCGCGTTACTCGACGCCTCACGCGCTTCATGGAGACCCGCCAGCGTACCGCGACGCACCAACGGCATGTCACCTGCGATCACCAAAACACTTCCCTCGAATCCCGCCAACACGTCCCGACAGCACGCCACGGCATGTCCGGTTCCCCGCTGCTCCGCTTGCTCGACCCACGCCACGTCGGTGGTGTCCCCGAAGCGCCGGAGCACGTCGTCCTTCCGATGACCGACCACCACCACAAGCCGATCAACACCCGCCAGGCGGCACGCCGACAGCACAAAGTGCAACATCGGGCGACCGCATACCTCGTGCAACACTTTCGGCAGGTCGCTGACCATGCGCGTGCTCCTGCCCGCCGCGAGTACAATGGCCGCTACCGAACCCAACGCCGCTACCTCTTTCCGCGTCCGACAGGCGCGCAGTCCGCACCGCAATGGTGCCACAGCCTGTCACTTCAGTCGTCTCCGGCTACGCAAGAAACCCGGCACGCCCCACATCACTTACCCGGCCAGGACTCGAACCTGGAATACCAGGATCAAAACCTGGTGTGTTGCCGATTACACCACCGGGCAATCCGGGCCGATGTGACAACGGATCGACGCCGATCAAGATTATAGCACGCCGTTGCGCACGTTTCACTGCGGTTAGAGCCACAGGCCAAAAGTCTGCGCAACCGCTGGATCGCCGCCCACCCAACAGACTTCACCGAGTGACCATAGTCGCAGGGTTCACGAAACAACCATACTGGTTCGCTCGTTGACGCCACCGGGCCATGAGAGGATCGCGGCGGCGGTCTCGCACCGAAGCCTGAACCGTCCGCCGCGAAGAGGACCGCCCACCGATGCGGACGTCAACATCCGCATCGTGCTCCCAAGGGTACGAACACGTTGGTCAAACCGGAGCGGCACCACCTAGAGCAGGCTGCGATCACGACAATCCAGCCGCCGCGTCTTGGCAAACCAACCCCGGAAGACCGAGAGCCTATCGCTGAGGTCTACGCGCGTCAAGCACCGGTTCGTAGGCGGACGGGTCGAAACCGAAGCGCTTGTCTCCTGTTAGAGACCGGAACCCCATGCGCCGCCACCGGAGTCTTTGGAACCTACCGCGTATGGTTCCGGGCGACGCGCCCGGCGCCAGCCGGTAGCCCCCGCGTACGTGTCGCGAGAGCCGACCTGAGCCTGTCATCCAGCGCCATGCCTGCACTCCGCTCCAGCCCCGCGCGTTGACGCCCGATACACTGATCACGCCGCTGTATCTTTGATTCCCCCGCAAACAAGGGCCGTGACTATGAAACAACGTATGTTTTTGACTGCCTCCGTGACGACGGCTTTGCTGGTGGTGCTTCCGCTCGGCTGCACGCCCTCTCCGCAACCCCCTACGACAAACACCAAACCGTTTTGCGGGACATCCCTGGGATGGTCGGAACACCCAAACGGTGCGGCGCTTCAGACGACAAAGGGAGAGACGATGGGCGGCGGCGATCCCTCTGTCTTGTTTGACGAAGGAATCTACAAGATGTGGCGCACCCGATTCGTAAACGGCGTGCTCGGCACGGCGTACGCCGAGAGCGACGACGGCATGACCTGGGCGCGCCTGACCGACGCAGAAGGTAATCAACGCCTTGTCTTAACTCCCACACCGAGGTCGTGGGATCAGCGCGGTATCGAAACCGTTTCCGTCGTGAAAAAAGACGGTGTGTACTGGTTGTGGTATTTGGGCTACCCGAATGGCATTCCCGAAGGCGAAGGGCGAACCGACGCCATTGGGTTGGCCACTTCCGCCGACGGGATCACATGGACCAAAAAACCACAACCGGTAGTGATTCCGGAACTTCCGTGGGAACGACCGTTCCAACGCACGGCAAGCGAAAACGGCCAAGACGTCACGTTCTGGGAGGGCGGATTGCAGGAACCGAGTGTGATCTGGGACGACGCGGACGGACTGTTTAAGATGTGGTACGCCGCGAAGTTTTACGAGGACATTCTGAACAGCGGTCGGCCTTTTGTGGGATTTCGGATCGGCTATGCGACGTCAATGGACGGCGTAACCTGGACCAAGAACCCGTCGCCCGTGTTCGAGCCGACCGGAACGCTCGGCACGTTTGATCCGGTATCAACGAGCCATACGGACGTCGTGAAAGATCCGCGGTTCGGTTACCACTTGTTCTATGCGGGCGGCGGTACGATTGACTCCATCGGGTATGCCTTTAGTGAGGATGGTCTGCAGTGGGAACGCGACTCCGCCAACCCCATCATTCCCGGTCAAACCTCCAATGACGAAGAGCAGGACATCCTGGTCATGGGGCCGTTCGATCAGGCCGTAGGGGGGCCCGCCGCACTTCTGAAAGACGGTAGTTTCTACCTTTACTACATGCGCTCCGAACCGGGCAGGACAAACTTCGGCGGCAACAATACGTTGGGTCTGTACAGCGCCACCTGCGAAACCTCCGACCCATCGCCTCCTCCGCAGCAGGCCACCGTGGTGGCCGACTTTGCGCGCTCCATCGATCAGCCGAATATGAGCGGGTTCCTGAGCGGTATTTCGGCGCAGTCGCCGGATGATGATCTGATTCTTCCGCTGAAGCCTTTTTTGATTCGCGGCGACTCGGCCACCGCCGCTGTTGTCGATGGCGTGACATCACCCATAGCCCGTTTCGGTTTGTTCGACGGTCTCGGGAGTTCGTATGTGCTGATGGTCAGCAACATCTGGGGATACCCACCCACGAATTACAGAGACAACGGCCCCCCGGCGGACAATCTTGATGCGTTTCGCGATATGGTCACGGGTCTGGCGCAGAACGTTCGCGACAATAACTTGCCACGGATTATCTTCGACGTCTGGAATGAACCCAACGCCCCCCTGTTCACCCCGGGCGACGAAAACGATTTTAATCAAGTTTACTTAACCGCGGAGCGGGCGATTCACGCGGTCTTGCCTACCGCTTTGGTAGCCGGTCCGACCTTGAGCTGGTACGACGCCGACCGGATCCAACGCTTTATGGACTTCTGTCTTGTGGCTGGATGCGAAGTGAACATCGTCGCCTGGCATGAGCTATTATCGCCGGGAACCGACGTCGAACCCGGCGTCAATATCGCAGAAGTGGCCGACCATCTGACCGAGGTGCGCCGTACGTTCTTCGACGTGCCGAAGTACGCATCGTTGAATCTGCAGCAGATTCATATCAACGAGTATCTAGGCAAACAAGATCAATACCGCCCTGGAGAAATCGTAGCTTATTTGGCAGCGCTCGAACGGGGCGGGGCGGATGCAGCCGCGAAAGCCTGCTGGTTGCGAAATGACGAGACGTCAGACAATTGCATGAACGGTAGTTTGGACGGGCTTTTCGATCCGGGAAGCGCGGGTACATTGGCACCGTGGTGGGTGTACAACGCGTATGCCGAGGCGGCGGACGGACGGGTGTTCAGCCAGTCCCAAGAACCGCGCCTGGCGATACTCGCCGGAGTGCCGACGGCAGGCGAAGCTGAACTGCTCATCGGACACACCCGGTTGGTGGGCGAAAGTCAGGCCCCCGACACGCCCGTCGTGTTAT
>CAZWWW010000067.1:0-9939 GCA_964637715.1 uncultured Phycisphaeraceae bacterium
ATTTGGTGCAATCACGTTCAAGAACGCGGGGTCGAACGCGCCGCAGCCCGCGACCGCCGTGGACAGCATCCCTACAAGCACCGCCCGGGCGGTTGGGCTGCCGGTTGTGCGCCGCCAATGACGCGTGTTCGCCAATAGATTCGCCACGGAATAGACCTCTCCTTGAAGACGTTCGGCGGGGGGACGCCCTTGCGTCCGCGTTCGCCCTGACGGATCGGGCGGGAGTACCGTGTGCTCGCCGAAACGTAGTATCGCCGGGTTAACTGTCGGGTCAAGTCATACGGTCGAGGCGTCTCTCGCGTGCCCAGCGAAAGTCTGGGCGGTCCACGGGCAAAGGCAATGTGGCAATGCTCGGGGCAACGCTGCGCCGCTCCCATGACGACCCGTCAATTGACCCGCGGGCGACGGCTTTCTAGCATGAGGCGGGGCGCTGTGGCACCGAACGTTCGCCCCACTGATCTTGTTAACGGTAAAGGACGCCAAACCATGAGAGTGGCCCTTGTTGGTCTTCCCAAATCGGGCAAGTCGACGTTGTTCAGTGCGGTGACCGGTGTGCCTGCCGATCCCTACGACGCGCCGGAGGTTCGTCAGGCTGTGGTGCGCGTGCCGGACGAGCGGTTGAAGTACCTTACGGAATTGTACGCGCCGAAGAAAGTGACCGAGGCGACGATCGAGTTTGTGGATGTTCCCGGTGCGTTGTTGGATGACCAGTCGGGTCAGGAGGAATGGCGCCGGATGCTTCCCCATGTACGGCAGGCGGACCTGCTGGTCGTGGTCGTGCGGGATTTCGAAAACGCCTCCGTGCCCGCTTACAAGAATCGCGTGGATGCCGCAGCCGATTTCGCGGCGGTGTGGGATGAGTTTATCTTTGCCGATCTGGATACGGTGACGACGCGCATCGAGCGCCTGGAGAAATCGCTCAAAAAGCCCACGAAAACACACGAGTCGGAAAAGCGCGAACTCGCGGTGCTTATCCGCTGCCGCGAGGCGCTGGAAGCTGAGGAACCGCTCTCGAGCGTGCTGCAAAGTGACGAAGATCGACGTCAGCTTGCCAGTTTCGGATTCCTCACCGAAAAAAACGTGGTGTGCGTGCGTAACGTGTCGGAGGATGCCGCATCCGACGCCGAGCCGTTGAACGTCCCCCACGCGAAGGACTCGATCGCACTCAGCGCGGATATCGAAGCTGAGGTGGCGGCGCTGGATGCTGACGAGCGGGATGCGTTTTTGAGTGACCTGGGCATTGCGACACCGGCGCGGGATCGGTTGATCCGTGCCTGTTATCGCGCCGGCGGATTGATTTCGTTTCTGACGATGGGGGCGGATGAGGTGAGAGCCTGGACGGTTCGTGCGGATGCGACCGCCGTGGACGCAGCAGCCAGGATTCATACTGATCTGGCGAACGCGTTCATCCGAGCCGAAACCGTCTCCTATGACGATCTTGTAGCCTGTAAAGATCTAAAGGGCGCCAAAGCGGCGGGAAAGGTTCGCAAAGAGGGTAAGCACTACATCGTTCAGGATGGCGATATTCTGAATATCCTCGCCAACGCTTGATCGGTACGACGATGAGCGGCAGCGCGCCGCAATAGACCGGGATATTTCCGATAACGATCGGGATACTTTGTGGATGTCAGCGTGGCTGGCGGATTGCTGCATCGTGCGGTCTATGGGCGGTGGATTGGTTGATGCGCGAACGTGACGCGGTCGGAGCGATACGCGGCCATCGATTGACATAGAAAACAGGGCATCGCGAGCGGGTCGAGCGGGTTCGTTTCTCTGGTCAGGAGTGTAATATGTCCAGGTTTAGTATGATGGTCGCGGCTGGGGCGCTCCTGGCGTTGCAGATGGGGATACAGGGGTGCAGTCCGGATCGATCAAGGGCCGCGGAGGGCGCGGCGGCTGTGCAAAACCGACAATCGCACCAGGGTCAAGGAGCGCGTATGGAACCTCGGTATTCGAAATCCGGTTACGACGTTACGCCGCTAAGTCCGGAACGCGTCCGGGCGTTGGCGTCCAAGCTGAGCCCCGAAGCGTATGAGATCACGCAAAAAAGCGGGACGGAAAAGGCATTCTGCGGTACGTTGCTCGATAACAAAAAGGAGGGCGTCTACACCTGTGCGGTGTGTGGGTTGCCGCTCTTTTCGAGCGCGAACAAGTTCAAATCGGGGACCGGTTGGCCCAGCTTTTATCAGCCGATTGATCCCGACCATATTGTTCGCCGGGAAGATCATTCGCATGGCATGGTGCGCACGGAGATCGAATGCGCTCGTTGCGGGGCACACCTCGGGCACGTGTTCAAGGACGGACCGCCGCCGACCGGCGAGCGCCACTGTTTGAACTCCGCTTCTCTGGGCTTTGTTGAAAAAGGATCGCCGTTGCCACCGGAGAGTCGTCCGCATGAAACCGAAGTGGCCTACTTTGCCGGCGGTTGTTTCTGGGGTGTCGAGTACTACATGGAGAAAGGACCCGGCGTCATTGACGCGGTGAGCGGGTTCATGCAGGGATGCGTGGACAACCCGGACTATAAAAAAGTCTGCGGCGACGGCACCGGACACGCCGAGACCGTAAAGGTCGTGTTCGATCCGAAGCGCATTTCCTACCGGCGGTTGCTCGAAGCATTCTTTGATCTGCACGATCCGACGCAGCTCAACAAGCAAGGTCCGGACGTAGGATCGCAGTATCGATCGGGTGTCTGGTACGTAAACGACGAGCAAAAGCGGGAAGCGGAGGCCTACGTCGCCAGGCTTCAGGCAAGCCCGCCCTACAAGGATCGCAAGATCGTTACGGAGATAGAGAAGGCGAAGACCTTTTTCCCGGCTGAGGATTATCACCAGGATTATATAGAGCGTACCGGTCGGACCTGCCACGTGGCCGACCCCTGGTAGGAAGCCGAACGAACGGGTCAAGGGACGGGTTTGCTGCGGGTTGACCGTCTTGTTTCGCCGTTACACAGGCGGTGCCAAGTCGGCGGCTTGAAGCACGAGGCTCAGACCCTCAACGTCCGACTGGTCGAAGCTGCCGACCTCGTAGCTGTCAAGGTCCAACACGCCGCGCGGTGTGGTTGAACCGTCGCCGTAGAAAGGCAGAACGACTTCCGATCGATCGCGTGGATCGCAGGCGATATAGTGCGCACCCAGTTTGGTCACGTCCTCCACGATGAGCGGCTTATTGCTGAGAAACGATTGACCGCACGCACCTTGCAGGCCGATCGGTGAACAAGCCGGCTTATCCCTGCTGGGTCCAAGAACGAGTTGATCGTGCTGCGCGTCTTTGAGGTAGAAGCCCACCCACGAGACGCCCAACCTGTGAAGATGATCCCACAACGTATCGACCACCAGCCCCATGCGCCGCGTCAGATCCGAGGGCGTTTCGATCGCACGCCTGGTCTGATCGGCGATGGTGGGATAATCTCTCGTTGCGAGTCCTTTCTCGCTGCCATGATCTACCCGTTGCATCGGTGTTTTTCTTCATAGTCGGCAATGAGCGCGAGTCGTCGCTCGTGACGGCCACCCTCGAACTCGGTACGAAGCCAGATGTCTATGATGCGACGCATGAGTTCTTCACCCACCAGGTCGGCGGGGAGGCACAGGACGTTGGCGTTGTTGTGGCGGCGGGACATCTCGGCGGTCAACTCGTCGTGACACAAGGCCGCACGTATACCCCTCACTTTGTTGGCGGCCATCGACATGCCGATACCGCTTCCGCACAAGAGGATGCCGCGGTCGCACTCGCCGTTGGATACCGCGGACGCCCCCGCTATGCCCATTTCGGAATAATCGCAGCTCTCGCGTCCCGAGCAACCAAGGTCGTGAACATGATGGCCCGCCCGGGCCAGGTCGGCTTTTATGCGTTCTTTGGCTTCAAAACCGCGGTGGTCCGACGCGATCGCGACATTCATAGCGTTATCTCCGACAGCCGTTCTCGTAGTCCTTGTTCGATGGTTGAGGCGCAGCGCCGATATTCCTCAAGCGATCCGCCGATCGGATCGCGGACATCCGTTCCGTCTATGAGTAGCCGGGTTCGATCCGCTGCGCTCGGTTCAAGCTCGATAATACACGCTCGATGGGTTTTCGTCATGGCGAACACATGGTCCGCCTGTCGCAGCATGTCCCGGCTCAGTGCCCTGGATCGATGGTCCGTCATATCAACGCCGTAGTCGTGCGCGACGGCGACGGCGTGATCCGCGGCGCCGCCGTACCCGCCGCTCGTTCCGGCTGAACTCACATGGATGCCGCGTGCGGGGAGTTCGTCGATCGGACACGCGATGCGTTGTGCCAGCATGTTCCTGGCCAGGGCTTCGGCCATGACGCTGCGGCAGGTGTTGCCGGTGCAGACGAACAGGATGTGCAGGGCGGCCAATCGTTCAACGATGCGCGCATCGTAAACACCCTCCCGTACGAGTTCATAGCCCGATTCGGAAACACGCACGATGGTAGACGCCTTGGCGTAGCGCGTGGGACCTGCGTCGATGAGCCAATCAATGCGGTCCGCAAGGGCGCTGAGAACCTCGTTGCCGGAATAAGGGGGCGGGTCGCCCGGGAGGTTGGCGCTCGAAGCGACAACGGGTCCGGCTACCCGGTTGAGGATAGCCGACGTGATCGGGTCATCCGGGCAGCGCAGTCCGATGCTGTCGTCGTAGAAGATGTTTTCCGCTGTTGCCGGATCGAGTCCGCACCGTTTGAGCGCAGTGGCAGTGGCGGTGTCGGCAATCGGAAGAATGAGTGTGAGCGGACCGGGCCAGGCTTTGGCCATAAGTCGCCGGGCGATGCCCGGTGGCTCCGGCACGTATCGTGTGGCATTGCGCGGACTGCCAATATGTACCGTAAACGCTTCCCGGGGGTCGCGTGCTTTGATGTTGCGCAGGCGGGCCATGGCGTCCGGACGGTCGGCGCGGGCGGCGAGCCCGTAGACGGTCTCGGTGGGTAGCGCCACAAGAGCGCCCTCTTCGAGGGCCTGCGCGGCGTCACGGACGACTTGCTCGGCGTCTGACTGCGGATCGACCTGAATCACGTTGGTGGCCATGCCTCGCTCCTTCGATCCGACACCGTAGGTGGGGGAAGGGGAGTGTCAAGCAGCGCGTCTTGCGGTCTCGGACCGGCACCTGCCCTTGTCGAAATATGTAAAGCGGGTACTTGAGATTCATTCCAAGCCTTATGATGAGTCAACCGCCATTAACTGGTGGAGCACCGCTACGTCGGATAGTGTATGAAAAAGGCGGGTGCTCGAGCGTCTCGGCGCAGGAACGCCGGGGGCAGAAGGTTCGCCGGCCAATCAATGGACGAATTGATCCGCGCTTCGTGCGAAGACGTGGTTGATCGTACTCTAGTTTAGGAAACCAATACCATGAACAATGCAGCGCGACGAACATCGGGAGTCCTGGGGCTGTGTCTTTTGATGGGCGTGCCCGCAGCCCTTTCGGCGAGACCGTTACCGAGCGATCCAAGAATCCACACCGGCACGTTCAGTAACGGCGTGACGTGGATGTATCGTCAACACGACAACCCGCCGGGTAAGATGGCGCTGATGCTCCATGTCGATACGGGATCACTAAATGAAAAGGACAGTCAACGAGGACTTGCCCACTTTACGGAGCACATGTGCTTCAACGGGTCCGAGCATTTTCCGCCCGGCGAGTTGATTCCATATTTCGAGAGTGTCGGCATGGAGTTTGGCGCTGACCTGAACGCGTTCACCAGCTTCGACCAAACGGTGTACATGTTGTTTACACCCGATACGGAGACGAAGCAGCTTGATCGAGCGCTGACGGTGCTGAGCGATTACGCGTTCCGCGTCAGTATGATCGGCAAGGAGATTGACAAGGAACGCGGCGTGGTGCTTGAGGAGTCGCGCCGCGGCAAGAGCGCGTTCCAGCGTATCCGCGATAAGTTGTGGCCCGAATTGTTTGAGGGGTCGCGCTTTGCCCGGCGCCTTCCCATTGGTGATGACGACATCATTCAACATGCCCCCTATAAGGAGTTCGTTGATTACTACAAGACATGGTATCGCCCGGAGAACATGACGGTCATTCTGGTCGGTGACGCGCCGGTCGAGCGGGTGGAGCCGCTGATTAAGAAGTGGTTCGCGGACTTCAAGTCCTCCGTTTCCGCACACAAACCGAAGCGCCCGGAGTTCAAGCCCTTTACGCAGCAGCGGGCGATGGTGGTTACTGATCCGGAGATGGCCGTCTGTCAGGTACAAATGTTGAATATCCTTCCCGCTCGTCCGCCGGTGACCACGACCGAGGCGTGGCGAACCAGACTGGTGGAGTCGATTGGTTCATGGATCATCGGTCGTCGTTACGAAGAGCGCGTGCAGAAAGGTGAGGCCAGCTACCGAAACGCCAGTGCCAGTGCCGACGATTTCTTCCATGACGGCCTGTTGGTGTTCGGTAGTGCAAGCGGTGAACCGCAGGACTGGGATAAGATGCTCGATGAGATGGTGACGGAGATTCATCGCGCACGCAAGTACGGGTTCAGCCGGCGCGAGCTTGATCTGGCCAAGAAAGAACTGCTTGCCGATGCCGAACACGCCGTCAAGACCGAGCCGACGCAAAACGCCCGCGGTTTCGCCTTTAACATGGTGTTCTCCGTGAACGACGAAGTGCCGGTAATGTCCGCACAGCAGGAGTTGGATCTTCATAAGGAAATGCTTCCCTCCGTCAATTTGAGTGAGGTGAACGAAGCGTTTAAAAAGAACTTCACGCCCGGAACGTTTGCGTATGCCATCTCGATGGTGGAGAAAGAGGGCGTTGCCGTGCCCTCCCGCGATCGTGTGCTTGAGGTGGGCCGCGCGGCATGGGCGCGTGACGTCAAGCCGCTCAAACAGAATGACACGCCGACGAAGCTTCTTGCTTCATTGCCGACGCCGGGAACCGTGGTGTCTACGGAGGTCGATCCTGATCTCGAGATCACACAGGCGTGGTTGTCCAACGGCGTGCGCGTTCATCATCGCTATATGGATTACAAAAAGGACACGGTGTTTGTTAGCGTGTCGCTGGCGGGTGGTCAGATTGAAGAGTCGCCCGATAACGCCGGTATCACGGGGGTTGCGGCACTTGTCGTGAGCGAACCGGCTACGAACCGGTTGTCGTCGACCAACGTGCGGGACATCATGACCGGCAAGAACATCAACGTGAGCGGTTTCCCCGCGGGCGACAACCTGATGATCCGTATCACGGGCTCACCGGAAGATCTTGAGCAGGGTTTGCAGTTGGTATACGCCTTGTTGACCGACGGCAAGCTGGAGGAATCGGCGTTCGACAACTGGAAGCTCCAAACGCTACAGCGGATCGACATGATGAACCGCATGCCGATGTTCAAGGCGTTCGAGTCGATGGCCGAGCTGCTCGGCGGCGGCGATCCTCGACTCACCCCGATCAACAAGGAAAAGGTTGAGCGGCAGACGTTGGCATCGGCCCAAGCGTGGTTTGACAAGTTGCGTGAGAGCGCCCCGATCGAGGTGGCTATCGTGGGCGACATCAAGCTCGATAAGGCCATGTCGCTGGCACGGCGGTATCTCGGCTCGCTAAACGAACGCCCTCGACAGGCTGATGCGCTGGACAAACTCAGAACGCTGCCGCGCTCGACGGGGCCGCTTCTCAGCGCGTTGAAGGTTGATACGATGACCCCGCAAGCGATGGCCATTGCCGGATTCATCGGTTGCGAGGGTAAGAACGCCCATGATACCCGGGCGCTCGAGCTCGCCGCCCACGTGATGAGCAGTCGACTGGTCAAGCGGATTCGTGAAGACCTGTCGTTGGTCTATTCGATTCGGGCTTCGAGCAACCCCTCACGTATTTACAACGATTCCGGTCGGTTTATGTCCGGAGCACCGTGTGATCCGAAGAACGTGGACAAGGTGGTCAGCGAGGTGTTCACGATGTTCGACGACTTCGCGAAAAAAGGCCCGACCGACGTGGAATTGTCCAACGCGAAGAAACAGGTCGCTAACAACCTCGATACCGACATGCGCGAGCCGTCCTACTGGTGGAACATCCTCCAGCACTATGACCTGCACCATTTCAATCTCACGGAAGAGAAACGAGAGAAGCAGGCCTATCAGCGGTTCACGGCGAACGAGGTGACGGGTGTGTTCAGAAAATACTACACACCCGAGCGCCGCTTCCAGATTACGGCTGTTCCCGACAAAGCCGAGACGAAGAGCGGTGACCAGGATCAAAAGGAGAAGGGTAAAAAAGCGCACGACCGCATGGGTATGGTTGCCCCGCAGGTTCCACAAGGTTCCGTCGGCGCCTGATCTCTACGCCGTGATTCGTACGCGACGCGCGGCGGTTTATGAATAACGGTTCGACGCCCGGTTCGTTCCCAGGAGCGAATCGGGCGTTGGCGGTCTACAGCATAGTCAGTTTTTGTGTATCGCCGCATCGAGTCGATTCGCCGGATGAAACGATGATTCGACCGCTACACAAAAAGAGAGCTTGCTTTATGGCAAGGTGATCACGGTGTTGTCGTTTGGGGTTCCGGGGCGATGGCGGCGAACAGACCGTCGAGTAAACCCGTGGCGATGGAGAGCGTTCCGGATTGAACCGCTGGCAGCGCCGCAGCCCGAAACTCCCTCCCTGCTGTGCACCCAGCGGTTGCCGCCAACGTCATGAGCGTTACGGCGACCCGTATACGGTTCGATCGAAAAGCCTTTCCGACAGCCCCGCGTCCGGCGGACTTGGGGCCTGGGCTACCCGTGCTTGCGTTTGTTCCATCCATGTTTGGGTATATCGGCACTTGGCACGTGCTGCGCTGAGCGGGATCGTGCCAGGCACGCTGCCAGCCGATCGCTCGTGCCGTCCTGATGGGGGGGAACCGGCGCCGGTAACGTCGTTTTGTCGCCGCGCGTGACGACCGTTGTTCCCGGGCGGCGCGCTGCGGCGACGCACTATTCGAGATCAGAAAACAGCATTAACTGACCTTGAGGCTTCATCGAGGGAAGCGGGCGCCGGGCGGCGCGGTGGGGTCGCTTGACGCGCCGGTCGCGGGCGGCGGCTACGAAGCCTTCAAGATCTTGAAAATCCCATACGTCACGCGGAATGGGCACGCCTTGCTCGGTCCTGACGTACAGCCCGAAGCGGTCGACCATCAAACGCGCGGCGAATCGATCGCACATGGATTCCTTTTGGCGTGTGTTTCGCCGGGCGCGCTTCACGAGCAGGTGGTAGAGCTCGTGCATGAAGATAAACATCGCCAGGTGATACGCGTTACCCATCTGCATGATGCAGGCGGGTTTGTACCAGCGCCGCCCCACCGTGCGGGCACGACCTACATGGGTGGCCATCCTGTAGGGATAGGTTACATGCCGTCCGATGTTCACGAAGATTCGCTGCGAGGTATAAAAGCAGGTGCCTGAAAAATCCGCACCGCGGCTGTAGCGGAACCGCACGCGGAGTCGCCCGACCGCCCAGCCGTGAACTGCGTCGTCGCAGTAGGCGCGGAGCCGCTGGTCGGACAGGTGGGTCGTGTTGCCGAAATCCATATCGGCCATGGTGTTTTGGGCTTCGCGTTTTGTTGTGTATCACCGAATCGCGGCGATTCGCCGATACACAATATCAGAAAACGCTATATGGTCGAGTCGTTGTTTGGTCTATAAACCGCGCGAGGGTGCGTGACAGGATCGGCGGCCGCGAAAAACAGTAGGGCGGGTCGTTCTTTCGCCGCAAGGCGGAAGGTTGACCTGCCATGGTTGAGGCAGGTGAACCCCCCGACATAGTCGGGCGAACCACCTGCCCTACCTTGAAGCCGCCTAAAGTGTCTTGCACCCACCGCGCGATCCGTCACTGTTGCCGTCCGGCGTGAAGGCGATGCCGGTTACCGTCGGCTGCTCGCGCCTCAATACCGAACAGTCTTTTTATTCTTATTACAGCAATATCCGTTATTGTGTATCGTCGTATCGAGTCGATTCTCCGGATGAAACGGTGATTCGACCGCTACACAA
>CAZWWW010000068.1:0-9926 GCA_964637715.1 uncultured Phycisphaeraceae bacterium
GGGCTTGACCTGGGGTACGATGGTCATTCGAATCTAATGGGCACACTCCCTGAGCATTAGCGTATGGGTGGTACCGCGTTCATTTTTCCGGGACAAGGCGCTCAGGTCGTCGGCATGGCGGCGGATGTAGTCGATAGCAGCGCGCGCGCCCGGGCGGTGTTTGAGCGGGCCGACGCCTTGCTCGGGTTTTCGCTGAGCACACTTTGTTTTGAGGGCCCGGCGGACAAACTCGAACAGACGGACAGTCAGCAGCCTGCCATATTCGTGGCCAGTGTCGCCCTGTGGGAGGCGCTGTGCGAGGCGGGGCTCGTGCTGGATGAATCGTCGCGAACCGGCGGGCTTAGTCTTGGCGAGTATACTGCGTTGCACGTGGCCGGTGCCCTGTCGTTCGACGATGCGCTGCGTCTGGTGCGCAAACGGGGCGAGCTCATGCAGCAGGCGGCGCTGGACGCCCCCGGCGGTATGATTTCTCTTATCGGTGCGGATGAGGACAGCGCCTCTGCCCTGTGCGACCAAGCGCGCGGCGATTCGGTTCTGGGTCCGGCCAACTTCAATTGCCCGCAGCAGGTGGTCATTGCCGGGTCCAAGCCGGCGTGCGAACGGGCCATGTCTCTGCTGGGCGCGTTAGGATTGCGGGGCGTGGCGCTGGCGGTTGCGGGGGCGTTTCATTCGCCGCTTATGCAACCGGCGGCTGACGGACTCCGTGGCGTGCTTCGAGAAACGAAGTTCTCCAAACCGCGCCGGCCGGTGATTGCGAACGTGGACGCTGAATACCACGGTGGGCCGGATGCCATAAGGTTGTCGCTGGAAAAACAGGTGACGCACCCGGTTCGCTGGCAGCGGTGTATCGAACGATTGATAGCCGACGGCGTAACCCGGTTCGTCGAAGTGGGCCCGGGTCGCGTGTTGACGGGGTTGATGCGAAAGATCGATCGCTCGGTGACCGCGCTCAACGTGAGCACGGCCTCCGGCGTTCAGGCTGCCGTTGAACAACTGGGAGCAAACCGGTAGGCCCCAATCAAACCGCAAGCGTGCGGGTGTCAACAGGCAAACAGAGGCGGGCGAACCAGGCAGGGGCGTCCTTGCGCATCGCCGACAGGAGTCGCTTCCCATGAAGGACAGAATAGCAGTCGTAACCGGTGGTAGCCGCGGTATCGGCAGGGCCATTTGCCTGACACTGGCGGGGCGCGGGGCAACAGTTGTAGCCTGTGCCCGCACCGAAACGGCGCTGAACGATCTGGCCGAGGAAGCGCGGTCTCGGGAATTGCCGGGGACGATCGAGCCCCATGCGCTGGACGTGACCGATCGCACCGCGATCGACGCGCTGGTCGACTCGATCAACGAACGCCACGAGCGGTTGGACATCGTGGTCAACAACGCGGGCATCACGCGCGACGGTCTTTCCATGAGTATGGACGACGACCAGTTTGACGACGTGCTGACAACGAATCTTCGCGCGACGTTCTGGTTATGTCGGGCGGCGATGCGACTCATGGTCCGCCGGCGTTACGGGCGGATCATCAACATCGGCAGCGTATCCGGGGTTATGGGTAATCCCGGGCAGGCGAACTACGCCGCAAGCAAGGCCGGCGTGATCGGGTTGACCAAGAGCCTTGCCAAGGAATTGGGCAAGCGAAAGGTGACCTGCAACGTCGTCGCCCCCGGATTCGTGTCGACCGATATGACAGCCGGGCTGCCGGAAAAACTTGTCGAAGGCGCTAAGGGACTCATCCCGCTGGGTCGCTTCGGCACCCCCGAGGAGATCGCCGAGGTCGTGGGCTTTCTGGCGTCCGATGCCGCTTCCTACATAACCGGACAAGTGATTCTGGTCGACGGCGGATTGTGCATGTAGCCGGTGGTGTGTCGCAAGCAACCCGTTGACGATCTGAGCGGCGAACGACCTGCCCTACGATTTTTTACGACCACCGATTCTGTCACGCACCCGGATAAGTCCGCGCTTGCGTAAGGTGCGGGCTTTGTCTAGGATTCCCCGGTACCGCCCCCGCATAGGGCGGAAGGGTTCGGGGCGCGTTTCTGGGAGGAACGAACAGTGCCAACCGCGGTTGAAATCGAAGAAAAAGTGATCCAGATCGTCAGTGAGCAACTGAGCGTGGACAAGGGTGAGATATCCCGTAACACATCTTTTGTGAACGACCTCAACGCCGATTCGCTTGATACGGTCGAGTTGGTGATGGAGCTCGAGGACGAATTCGACCTCACGATCCCGGATGAGCAGGCTGAAAAGCTCAAAACGGTCGGCGAAGCGATCGACTACATTAAGTCGCAACTCGAAGGCAAATCCTAAGGGTCCGCCGCGGGCGCAAGCATTATGTCGAATCGTCGCGTCGTAGTGACCGGGATGGGGGCCGTTACGCCGTTTGGTATCGGCGTCGACCCGCTGTGGGAAGGGCTCGTCGACGGGCGAAACGGGATCCGACCCGTCTCGCTTTTTGATACGTCCGGTTTTCCCGTGCGCTTCGGCGGAGAGATTCCCGACTTCAACCCCACACCGCCGCTCGAGCGCAAGCTCGTCAAGCGACTCGACCGCTATGCGCAGTTCGCTCTGGTCGCGGCGGAACAGGCCATGCGCCTGTCCGGTCTTGACGTGGAGCAGGAAGACCCCACGCGCATCGCCACCGTGTTTGGAACCGGCATCGGCGGGCTCAACGAGCTTGAAGAGCAGCATACGCGTCTGATGACCAAAGGGCCGAGCAAGGTATCCGCGTTCACGATCCCTCGTCTGATGGTCAACGCCGCCAGCGGCAATATCTCCATCCATTTCGGGCTCAAGGGCAACAGCATAGCGGTCAGCAGCGCGTGCGCATCAGCCACCCATGCCATCGGTGAGGCCATGCGCTACGTGCGGCACGGCGATGCGGACGTTGTTATTACGGGCGGAGCCGAGGCGGCGCTGACCCCTTTGGCGCTGTCGGCGTTTGCCTCGATGAAGGCGTTGAGCACGCGCAACGACGATCCAACCGCAGCCAGCCGCCCTTTTGATCGCGATCGGGACGGGTTCGTTCTCTCCGAGGGAGCCGGTGCGTTCATCATCGAGAATCTGGAGCACGCGACCAAACGCGGTGCGATCATTCTCGCGGAACTGGTGGGCTTCGGTGCCTCATCGGACGCGGACCACCTGACTCAGCCCCTCGACACCGGGGACGGTGCCGCCCTCGCTATGGGTAACGCATTGCGCGACGCGCAGTATGCCCCCGACAAAGTCGACTATGTCAACGCCCACGGGACCGGTACGCCGCTTGGTGATCTGGCGGAAACGCTGGCGCTGAAGAGCGTGTTCGGCGATCACGCCCGATCGCTCGTGGTCAGCAGCACCAAAGGCGCGGTGGGACACTCACTCGGAGCCAGCGGTGCGGTGGAATCGGTGGCGTGCATCCTGGCCATAAAAAACAACGTGATTCCGCCGACGATCAACCTCGATCATCCCGGTGACGGATGCGATCTCGATTATTGCCCGAAGACCGCGCGCGACCATCGCATCGACGTCGCGCTCAACAATTCGTTCGGGTTCGGCGGACATAACGCCTGCCTGCTCATCCGCCGCTTCGACTGATCGCCCGCCCGATGAGGAAAAGCTCCTTATCTTGTGTGGCTGCCGACCCCTCTCGCGCTCCGATCAATCACGGCGCGAGGACAGACCGTTGCGTAGAAGACGGTGTGGGCGTGGACCGTGCCGGTTCCACAAAAACGGTACCTCCACAAACGCCGGTGCGGCGGCGGTCATGCGCCAAGCTGTCGGTGTGCCCGCCGCATCGTTCCACACCGGCACAATGACATACAGCATACCCAGCCAAGCCGCCGCGGCGTCCCTCTTCGAGGGTCGCGCCGTGCCGTCGGGGTGGGAGTGGTAGAAGCCCACGATCGACTCACCGGTGTCCCGCGTCTGCCGCGTCACCCGAAACAGCGTAGTCCAATCGATTTGATAGTTCGTACGCCGATCCCCTTCGGCGACGTTTACCGAGCGGACTATTCGATCGGCGCGCATCGCGCCGTCACCATGCACACCAACCAAAACGCCGCAGCACTCAAACGGATAGGCTGACGAGGCGTGTCCCTGTAGATCGCGCACCAAACGGTGCGGGAGCGCTAGCGATACCGGATCCGGGTTGAGACCGCTGTTTACTTCTGGTTGCCACACGACTATTCATCGCACCTGAATTCGGCGCTGCTCAGGGGTTGTCACACCGTTTCCAGAACCCGACAGGGTTGTCAAAGGTTTCGCCTCTACAGCAATATCCGTTATTGTGTATCGCCGTATCGAGTCGATTCGCCGGATGAAACGATGATTCGACCGCTACACAAAAACAGAGCTTGCTCTAGGCAAGTCGCCTTGGACCGTCGGCGGTCATGGTTGATCGAGGCGACTCCGGCGCAGTTTCCGTTTCGCGTTGACGCAATGATCCGCTTTCCACACAGCGTGCCGCCCGGTCACGGCATAGGGGTAAGAACAATCAGTTCTTGCCCACCAGCGCTTTCGCCTTGGCAAGGAGGGACTCTGGTCCGCCGTAGCCGACCTCCGTATCCACGACCACGCCCTCTTTGTTAATAAACAGCACGGTGGGCACGGTGGTCAATCCGTACTGTTCAAACACCTTACCGCCGTTCAGGAGAATGTCCTGCTTGAGGTGTTTCTGGCGTGCGAATTTGGCGAGATCGCTGCGCGGTTCGTCCCACGCATTGACGCCGAGCACAAGCAGCCCGTCGTTCTCATACTTGCGGGCGATCACACTCAGGTGCGGAGCCTCCGCACAGCAGGGCGGTCAGCCATACGCCCAGAAGGCGAGCATAATGGGCTTGCCGCGATAATCGCTGAGCTTGATGTCCTGATTGTCCAGGTCCTTCAGCGTGAAATCCGGTGCGAGTTTACCACGCAGGTGCGCCGCCGACGCGTCCGCTCCGCCCATCTTGCACCCGGTCATCACCAGCGGGATCGCAATCATCATCGATGCCCATCTCGATCGCATACGCGGCTCCTGAGTTAAGTGAAAGGACCCACGCGCGATGTCCGCGCCGTGATCCTGATAGTCTGCTCCATCCGGTGCGTCACGCAGATACGCTACGCAGATATCAGACGTGCGTAACACACTTATTGATACCGCCGGCGCGTCGGGGCCTTACCCATTGCGTCGACCCATGCCATAGCCGATTGGCGGCTCAACGCGTTGATTGTTCTATCGGCACGACCGACCGTCAAGCGTCGGAAGATGTACGCTTGTTAGAGCAAGCTCTATATTTTGTGTAGCGGTCGAATCACCGCTTCATCCGACGAATCACCTCGATACGGCGATACACAATAACGGATATGACTGTAGATGGCGCGGACCTCTGTTTTCATGCAACTTATGAACCGGCGTGGGGGACTTCATCATTCCACCGGCACGAAAGGACCGATCATGGGGTTGCAGGGTGGTGGCGTCGATGCCATGCTGGAGCAAGCTCAATTACCATGTAGCTGTTGGATCACGGGTTCGTCGGCCACTTCGACTCGACTCGGCGCGGCGGTACACAGAAACATCACATGCGGCATGTTGATGGGTGGTAGTTCGTGGGGTGGCGATCGGCCTGTGAAGCGGCGCGCAGAGACCCCATGAGCCGTCGCCGCACGGCAACGAAAGGTTTTGGCATTCATGGATCATGCGATCGAACACGCCGTCGGTATCTACATTGGTTTGCTGCTGCTCGCCTGCGTGGTGGGTATTGTTTCCAAACTCATCACGCATCTACCGTACACGATCTTTTTGACCCTGGTGGGCCTGCTGATCGGCGTGTTGAACATTGGTCCCGATGTCTCCGAGACGGGATTCGGCACCGAGCTGATTTTTTTCGTGTTCCTACCGCCGCTTCTGTTTCAAGGGGCGATGCACATGCAGCTTCGCCGATTGATGAACCACATCTGGCCTATCGTTTGTTTTGCGATTCCCGGTGTGCTCGTGTCCACGCTGCTGGTCGGCGGCGTCGTCGCGTGGCTTGGCGGAATAGAATCCATCATGATCGCGTTGTTGTTCGGTGCGCTCATCTCACCCACCGACCCCGTCAGCGTGCTGGCGCTGTTCAAGGACGCCGGTGCCCCGGAAGACCTGCGCGTTTTGGTAGAAGGTGAATCCCTGTTCAACGACGCGACGGGCGTCGTCCTGTTTACGATCATTCTCCACGCTGTGGTTAGTGGGAGCGGTTTAAGTGTCGGTTCCGCGGCGTACGAGTTCATTAAGGTATCCGGCGGCGGGCTTCTGCTCGGCGGGGTGCTGGGGTTGATCGTATTCGCCACGCTACGCAAACTGAATGACCATTTGCTGGAAAACGCGATCTGCCTGGTTCTGGCGTATGGTTCGTTCTGGCTGGCGGAAGTGATGCACGTTTCGGGGGTGATCGCCACCGTGACCGCCGGATTGCTGATCGGCAACTACGGTCGAAGCCACTCGATGAACCAAAAAACCTCGGCGACCGTCGAAACCTTTTTCGAGTCAATCGATTTCCTGGTCAATTCCTTTCTCTTCATTCTGATCGGGCTCGAACTGCGCGAACTTCCCAAACACATACCCGTCAACACCTGGCAATTGGTGGGCGTTGCGATCGGGGCCATGCTCGTCGGAAGAGCCTTCGTGGCGTACACGTTTTACTGGGGACTGAACCAAGTCGGTACCCGGCGACCGGATGCCTGGAAGCACATACTGTTCTGGGGCGGTTTGCGCGGCTCGATCCCTATTGCGTTGTTGTTGCACTTACCGCTCGCCGCAAGTTTGCCGGAAGGGCATCCGTTGATCGCCATGCGCCCGGTCTTGCTTCTTGCCGGGTTTTCGTGTGTGTTTTTCTCGTTAGTGGTTCAGGGGTTAACCATGACGCCGCTGATGCGCTACCTAAAGATCGGGGAGGGCGTGGAGCAGGTGTAGTGGGCCACCGCGACACGTGGAAGCCTGTCGCGCGATAGAGCAAGCTCTCTTTTTGTGTAGCGGTCGAATCACTGTTTTATCCGGCCGTTCAACTCGATACGGCGATACACAATAACGGACAACGCTGTAGCGTGTACTGATTCATTTGTTTTGACGCGTGGGGATGCTGCCGGCACGCTGTGGTTTTTTGAGATCAAGGTCGCTCCGAGGGCCGGAGTCCGCTGTATCTATTCCCAGCGCCGCAATCATCACGTGGAAGATGTAGTTTTGTTCGTGAACACCCGAGAACAGATGCGCCATGGGCCCGTCGGCGTAGACGACGACATCCTCGGCACTGTGCGATTCCCACGCGAGCGGGATCGTGCATTCCTGGAGATAGTTCGGGGCTGTCGTGTCAGTCGTTTCGATAGCCTTCGGACGCCCCTTGGTAATGCCGTCGTAGGTGTCACCCCTAAGCGGTTCAAGCTTGTGCGGGAATGTCTTTAACCCCTCCTCCTGCCGGGAGGACTTCCCGGTATAGCCGGGACCGTTCGCGTAGCCCGCCGTGGTGTAGGGTAATCCGGTCATGTCCCGCGCCTGCGTGCCCGGGTTTCCTCGGGCATCGTTCGTGACGACCTTGCCGAGAATGGGGTTGCCGCGCGTGGCGTAGCCTCCGAGCGTAAAGACGTGGCTGTGATCGGCGGTAACGACGATGAGCGTGTCGGTACGATCGGTCTTGTCAATGGCCGTCTGAACCGCCCGGGCGAACGCGATCGTATCGGTGAGCGCGCGGTAGGCATTGGCCGCGTGGTGGGCGTGGTCGATGCGGGCACCCTCCACCATGAGCACGAAACCGCTCTTGTTTGGGCTTAGCAGATCTATAGCCTTCGCCGTCATCTGAGCCAGGGACGGTTCACCCGCTTTGTCGTTCGCGCGGTCCGTCTCAAAATGCATGTGCGACGGCTCGAACAACCCCAGGAGACGGTCGGTCGTCTTGACGTCGACCGCGTTGAACTGAGCGAGGTTCCAAACGTACGCGGCACCATCCTTCGTACGCCACTCCTTTGTCAGATCGCGTCCGTCCCGTCGATGCCCATGACGTTTCGGGTATTCCGGGTCATGGGTTTCATGGGGCAGGAATTGCTCACGCCCGCCGCCGAGCAGCACGCGTAGCGGATGGATGTCGTAATCGTCCAAGAGCTGCCGTGCGATGTCGGGAAACCCCGAACCGGGCGCGCTCCTTTCAACGTGGCTATCGTCTTCCCAACTACGGTCCGGTGTATGAGCGTAACACGCGGCGGGCGTGGCATGGGTCACGCGGGCGGTGGTGACGACGCCGGTCCACCGTCCCCGACGAGCGGCCAACTCCAGCAGCGTCGTGAGTCTGTTGCCCTCGACAGATTTCGGGTCACCCACTACAACATTCTGATTGACCGAAAGCACGCCCGATTTCGTTTTGACACCGGTGATGATAGCCGTCATGGTGCCGGCGGAGTCGGGGGTTTGCGCGTTGGTGGTGTAGGTCTTGATGACCCCCGTGTAGGGTAGCCGTTCGAAGCTGAGCAGATTCTCTTCGCCCGGATGTCCGTGTTGTTGCCCGTCGAGGATACGGGCGCCCGTCACCGTCGAGACGCTCATGCCGTCACCGATGAACAGGATGACGTTCTTCGCGCGCGTCGTAATCGGCCGGCGTTTCAGGGCGTTCGCGACCGCCGCCTCTCCGTCGCGGTACCATTGCTCGGGGCTTTCGGCGAGGGCGTGGCTACCCATCAACCAAGACATCGTGAACGCGAACAACACCGCCGATAGTACTTGTCTGATGCTCATAAAGATTCCTAACGACGAGGCAAGGAGACGCCGTGGATCGAGTTTGCGCGGTTATGCCGGTATAGAGCTTGCTGTATAAAACGGATCGGAGAATGATTGTAACGACATGGCGACTATCCGTCAGCCCGAATTGACTCCGGCCGAGCGCTCGGCACTGCTTGCCGTCGCGCGGGCCTCGGCGAGGCAAGCCCTTGGCGTTGCGGTTCGAGCGCCGAACGACATCCCGGTCATTTCAGGTCGGTTCGGCGGTGCGTTTGTTACGTTATGGAACGAAGGTCGCCTGCGTGGGTGTATGGGATCGTTTGCACCCACGACGAACGTGCCCGCCCGCGTGGCGGAGGTCGCGCGGTCGGTTCTTTCCGATCCGCGTTTCCGCGACGATCCGGTCACGGCCTCGGAGATTGATGCCCTCACGTTCGAGGTATCGGTACTGTCTGATCTGATGGCGACCGACGACCCCTTGTCACTCGTGCCCGGCGTCCACGGCGTGCTGATTAGACAGGGGGGGCGCTCCGGGTGTTTCCTTCCGAAAGTAGCCACCGACCACGGGTGGTCCGCCAAAGAGTTCCTGCGTCAGTGCTGCGTTCAGAAGGCGGGGCTTGCGCGCGACGCCTGGCGCGACGCGTCCTGCACGGTCAGCCTGTTCACTGTCGATTCGTTTCGAGATAATGTATAGAGTGGAGCGTTTGGGCGCTGTGCAAGGTGCAGCCCTGCAGGACACCGAACCATCGCGGCGTTTTAGGGGTGTACGCAGTGCCGTCGTCACGTTTGTCACCCGCTCAATCATGATGCGTCATGCACGAAAGCCGCATTCTGGCAGTCTCGCACGTTACCCTTGAATCACCCCCGGGGCTCGAGGACCAGCACCGCTGGTTTTACGGCGAGCTGGCGGAACTTGAGGAGGTCGTTCGCGCGGAGCCAACGGACCGGCGTCTGCTATCGTTTGTTTCGCCGCCCATTGAGCTGCGGATCAGAATCACGCCCGATCCTGATATTCGATCAACCAAAACTTGTGTGGTCATTCTTGTAACGTCGTTGAGCGCGGCCATTGAACAGTGCATGGAGCGCCGCATCAACTATACACGCCTTTCGGGAATGGCAGCCACCGACCGTCGCATTCAAGTGCTCGACCCCGCCGGCAACCGCGCTGAACTCAAGCAGTATTGGTCCTACGCGCCGTTGTGAGATTATTCGTACCTCGTAAGCCTGGGCGGC
>CAZWWW010000069.1:0-9885 GCA_964637715.1 uncultured Phycisphaeraceae bacterium
GTCCAATGTCGGAGGCTGGAATCGCCCCGCTTTCACCTCCGCGATCAACGTGGCCAGAAGTTTTTCGTCAGCCCCGGAGAGGGTCGGCGCAAACGCGGGCAGACCGATGAACGTGCCGATGCGCCGCACCCGCCCTTTCTTGAGATAGAAGTCCAACAACGGTTTGGCCAGGGTTCGAGACGTCAGGCGCTCCAGCCACCCCACGACGCTATCCACACTCCGCCCGGGGCGATCCGGGTTTCTCTTATGGTGGCGTTCGAGCCAACCGCTGAGTCGCTGCCCGAGATCGTCCAACACCGCGGGTACGACACGCACATCCGTATCGGGAACCACAATGCGTCGCCTTGTTCGATCCAGCGTTTCGAGCACCCCCGCAAGATCGTCCGGTTCAATCCCGCCCAACGCACAAAACCGTAGCGGTTCAGGCTCGACAAACCCCGCCTGCCTGAGCACCTGCTCCGCCCGATCCGCCGGGTCGCCCGTTTCAAGGCTACGCAACGATGCCTGTTCATCAGCCGGGTCATGTCGGCGACGACGGGAAACGGGACGCAACACCACACCGCCACCCAGCGTGCGTGCGGCGTTCTCGTCACGGATGATGAACCGCTGACCGTACGTACCCGTGACCGGCGACCCCAAACGAAGCTGGGCGTACAGGTGTTCGCCCGGTTCGAGCGACTTGCGGTCCAACAGGACAACGCGAGCCCGTGCTTCCGCGGTTCCCAACTCAAGCCGCACGACACTCGCCGACTTGAGGGGTCTCGTACAAGTGGGCAGGTATTCCAATCGAACGTCGATCAACCGCGAAGCCCGCAAATAACCCGGCGTCGCCAGCTCGGCTCCGTGTTCGAGGCGCGCACGATCCACCCCGGTGATATTGAGCGCACACCGCTGACCGCGATACAAACGACCTTCGTGGGCACCGTGTGTTTGCAAATCGCGCACGCGGCAGATCAACCCCCCAGGCCAGACCTCAAGCACGTCGCCGACCGAAACCGATCCGCGAGATGCCGATCCCGTCACGACCGTACCGCGCCCCTGAACCGTAAACACGCGATCGACAGCCATGCGAAACGGACCCGACATCGAAGGTGGCGTCGCGCCGAGCGCCACCGCCGCAAGCTGAGCCCGCAGCGCATCCAACCCTTCACCGGTGGTGGATGAAACGGGGCAGATCGCCGCGTCGCAGAGCGGTGTCGACGCCAGTAGCTGGCGCACATCGTCCTTGACAAGCTCGACCATCTCCTCGTCGACCAGATCGGTTTTTGTAATGGCCACGACGCCTCGCTGAACGCCGAGCAGGCGCAGTATCTCAACGTGTTCGACGGTCTGCGGCATGACGGAATCGTCCGAAGCCACGACAAGCAGCGCGATATCAATCCCGGTCGCCCCGGCTACCATGGTACGCACGAAGCGCTCGTGACCAGGCACGTCCACGACCCCGAATCGCGCGTCGCCGATCTCCAGCTCCGCGAACCCGAGGCTGATGGTCATGCCGCGACGGCGCTCTTCGGGCAGTCGGTCCGGGTCGGTTCCCGTCAGCGCCTTGAGCAGACTACTCTTGCCGTGGTCGATATGCCCGGCGGTACCGAGGATGTAATGCCGTAGCGTCGTCGACTGAACAGGCGTCGTATTGTTTTCGGCGGCCTTCACTCTGACATTATGAAGGTCGGGTGAGCGTCTGCAAGTTGCGGTCGGATGTGGTTTCTCGTACGTTCGAGCCGGGCGGATCAGTGCACGCGCCGTGCTCGTGTTACGCTCGCGAGATTGTTCCAGGAACAGGCGCAACGTCACAGCTTGTTCTTAGGGTTAGTCGTGGGTGGCATGGGCAAACTTGTTTGCCCGTGACTGCCGCCCCGAACAACACGGGCAAGCTACTGCTTGCTCATGGCACCACAAAAACAAGGTGTGACAGAGCACCAGAGCAAGCTCTCTTTTTTTGTATGGCTGTCGAATCATCGTTTCGTCGGGTGAATCGGCTTGATGCGGCGATACACAACGACTGACTATGCTGTAAGGGCCGGTTGACTCGATGAAGCGAGGCACTGAATAAGAGTAAGAGCAATCGGCGCCGTCAACGTTGCCGGGGGGCGAGCGAGTGGCGGGCGGAGGAATGTTCTCGTGGCTGTAGCGTTATCCACGACACGACCTGCGAAGCGACCAGTGAGGAAGGGGGCATCGCGCAATGCCGGATGGGCGCGGTTGTCCGACGGCACGCTTCTTAAGATGCGCATACGCGATCTCGGACTGCGCATCGAGGGCAGCCCCGTAGCCGACCGCATCGCGCAAGTGCTGGACGAGCTCAGTGCCAAGGGCCTGGCGTTTCGACCGCACTTCTGGTTGTCGACGACCTGGTTCACACCGGACGGGGTGCCCGGCGTTGCGGTCCCGCTGTATCTGGCGCACCCACGTTTGATGCGCTTGGAAGAGACGCAAATGCTCGAAGTGGAGGGTGGCGATTCCGCCTGGTGCATGCGTTTGCTCCGGCATGAAGTCGGACACGCCATCGCGAACGGCTATCGTCTACACCGCAAGCGCCGCTGGCGCGAAGTGTTCGGCCGCGCCACCGCGCCATACCCGGAGTATTACCAGCCCAAGCCTTACAGCAAAAAGTTCGTGCTCCATCTCGATTATTGGTACGCCCAGGCGCATCCTTCGGAGGATTTCGCGGAGACGTTCGCGGTGTGGTTGACGCCGTCCTACGACTGGCGCTCGCGCTACAAAGGCTGGCCTGCGTTGCGGAAGCTGGAGTATGTAGACGAACTCATGGCGCAGCTTGCCGGGAAAACCGCTCCGGTGCGCACGCGCGAGCAAGTCGAACCCGTGCGGTCGATGAGTATGACGCTCGGCGAATACTACGAATACAAGCGAAGCATACACGGCACGGATTATCCCGATTTTTACGACCGCGACCTCCGTCGCCTTTTTTCCGACGTGCCCGGCGCTCCGAAACGCGAGGCGGCCTCCAGTTTTCTCAGGCGGGTCAGCCCCGCGGTGCGTAAACTCGTCGCGCGCTGGACAGGCCAATACCAATACACCATTGACCAGGTCCTGAAGGAAATGGTGGTCCGCGCGCGGGAGCTGAAACTCTACGTGGACAAGCCCGAAGCCCAGGTGACGCTGGAGGCGGCGGTATTGCTGACCGTGCAAACCATGAACCATCTGCACGACGGCAACCACCGCTGTGTGGTGCTATGAAAAAACTGCGCGTGATCGTGCTCGTTCACGAGGATCTCATCCCACCGGACACCATCGAGGGCGTTTCCGACAAAGAGATGGCGCCCTGGAAGACGGAGTTCGACGTACTCACGGCGCTGGCTGAGCTGGGCCACGACGTCAGACCGCTCGGTCTCGCCGACGACCCGACCATCATCGATGACGGACTGCGCGAACATCGGCCCCACGTTGTGTTCAACCTGCTTGAAGAGTTTCACGGGCTGGGCGCCTATGTCCCCCATGTGCTCGGCTACCTTGAACTCCTGAGACAACCCTATACCGGGTGCAATCCGCATGGGCTCGCCATGACCCGCAACAAAGCGCTCATGAAGACGATCCTCCGGTACCACGACGTGCCCACACCCCCGTTTGCCCTGTTCCAACCGGGAACCCCCATTCGGCGCCCGGAGCATCTTGAGTTCCCCTTGATCGTCAAATCGACAACCGAGCACGGCTCCGTCGGGATCGCTCAGGCCTCGATCGTACACGATGAGCAGAAGCTGCGTGATCGCGTCACGTTTGTCCATGAACAACTGCACACCGACGCCATCGTCGAATCCTACGTGGATGGTCGAGAGATGTACGTCGGGATCATGGGTAACCGCAGGCTTCAAACGTTTCCGATATGGGAAATGGATTTCGGAAACGTACCGGCGGGCGCGCCGAGGATCGCCACGGAAAAGGTCAAATGGGACTTGGGCTATCAGGAACGCCGGGCGATCAGAACGTGCGCCGCGGTCGATCTGCCGCGCGGCGTCGAATCCCGCATCAAGAAGCTCACCAAACGAGCCTACCGCCTTCTCGGCCAAAGCGGTTACGCCCGCATGGATTTCCGCGTGGCGCCGGATGGAACCGTGTTCCTGCTGGAATCAAACCCCAATCCGCAACTGGCGTACGGCGAGGACTTTGCGGAATCAGCCGACGCCGACGGGGTCGATTACCTCGACATCCTGCAGCGCATTCTCAGGCTTGGTTTGAGTTACATGCCTCCCTGGAAGGAGCATGAGCGTTTGACGAGTGCATGACAGTATCGGCGGGTCATCCTTAGCCCCACCGGGGCGACCGACCAGTAGCCACGGGCGTAAGCCCGTGGAACGCGACGCATCGCAATCCCCAAGCCCCGGCGGGGCGACACCAGGGTTTCAAACCAGTGATGAAGGGTTGTGTCGCCCCGCTGGGGCTCCGTGGTCACGTGCCTACTCGATCCCAGGGCTTATGCGCCTGGGCTACTGTCTTGCGTCCCTCCGGGACTGTTCTCGCAGTAAGTTCTCCCGCCTAAACTGTCATGGAGCCGCGTTTGACCGGCTCAATCGAGGCCCGCAACAAATTCGAGCAGTTTCTGGTATTGTGTATCGTCGCATCGAGTTGAATTGCCGGAGAAGACAGCGATGCAACCGCTGCAGAAGAGCTTGCTTTAATCGGCTTCAAGGTAGGGCAGGTGGTTCGCCCGACTATGTCGGGGGGTCCACCTGCTTCGACCATGGCAGGTCAACCTTCCGCCTTGCGGCGAAAGAACGACCTGCCCTACCGTTTTTTACGACCGGCCGATCCTGTCACGCACCCGCTGAATCGTTCCGCCGATCGATTGATCTTGCTCTATTGTCCGTCACGCCCGCGCCTCGTAACGCTGTGCGATCCGGGGCAACTCGAGAAAGAGTTCGACTTCTTCGTCCGTCATGTCCACGTCGCGGCGGGCCATGACCACCGTGGCGCTGTCGAGCAAACGGGCCGGGTCCGCACTGCTCAGGCGCTCGTCGGTAATCCAACTGAACGACGAAACATATTTCGGGGCGACCCGTGACGCGTTGATGACCGACGCAAACCCTACGCACGCCCCGGTCGGAATCGACGCGTTGATACCGACCTTTACGAAATCACCGATGACGCCGCCGAAAAACTGTGTACCGGTATCCCGATCGGTGCCATTAAGTGGCACGCGTATCTTGCCGTAGGTGTTCTTGAGATCGGAATTGGTCGCGCCGGCGCCGATATTCACCCAGCTACCGACGTACGCGTGACCGAGAAATCCGGCGTGCTGCTTGTTGGTGTAGCCGTGAATGACACACCCGTCGATTTCACCGCCCAGTTTGCACACCGGTCCGATTGCGTTACCCCCGTGAAGCCACGCATGTGGGTGTATGATCGTTCCGGGTCCGACGTACACCGGACCTTCAATCACGCAGTATGGACCAACGCGGACATCATCGCTGAGGTAGATCGTACCGTCTGTCGGATCGAGCACGCTGGTCGGGTGGATCGACGAGCGCTCACCGACGTGGATGTGCTCACCGTCGCCGCCTATGATCCGAGTGTCAATGTCGGATTCAACGCTGGCCTCGACCTCGCGCCACGCACCGTCGACCCAGCGACCGACCGCGCCGACGAGATCCCACGGATAGCTGAACACCGTCCCGGCAGCCTCGACCTTCTCGATCTCGTCGAGCAGCGCAGCGTGGCGCGATGTATCAAGCAGATCAGCCGGGGTCAGTGAACGGGCCAGTTTGGAATCGCAGACGATGTAGACCACCGTCCCGTCAACAACGCCCACGCACGGCGCGTTCGGGAACTCGACCGGTCCGTCAACCAACCAGCGACCGTTGACCAGCACCGTACCCGCGTCCACCGGTTGATTGACCGGGGCGGCGCACCGCTGAGCGGCGATCGGGGCGATCCAATCCCGTGTCCAAACACCGGAGACCGCCATGCCAAGCCGTTGGGCCGTGCGATCGAGGACGATCTTGCGCCCGACGCGCATCTCAAACACGGATCGCCACAAAACGAGCGGCAGGAGGTTTTGATAGCCGGCATCCTCGAACAGCGTGATCGCGTTCATCGACGAAAGTATAGTCGTAACGCATGAAATTGCACGGCGCGCACGTACAAGCGAGCCGAACGGCGCCGCACGAACGCCGGGTCCGACTGCGCACACAAAGGGCCTGCCGCCGGAGCGCAGGCCCATAGTGTAAAGTCCGACGAGTGACCGCCAAGATGCCGATGGAAACCTATAGCGGAACCCTTCGTTAACGTGGACGGCATGCCTCAGCCCGGACCGCCAACCTCAAAGGGGTCGGTACGTCGTTTGGCGTGTTGTGCGACGCCTTCCTAAGGGTTCGTATCGGTTCAGCCAATAGTAGCTCCCTGTCGTACACAGCAGCCACTTCGTTCAGACCAATACAGTATACCATCGTTACCAACGCCCGATCAACCGAAACTCATGATTCAGCGAACAACAAACGCTCCCGAAAACGCGACGGCTGGACACGCCGTTCAGGCGGTGTACCTTAGGTCAGGGGTCCAATCCAACCGTTGGCTTACGGCTGTCGCGCCCTCATGGGAGCGCAACACATTGGATTGCATGAGCTTAGCGATGTGTAACAGGGGCGTGTGAATGGGTGCTGAACGGCTTGAACGCGTATTGGAAACGAACCGGCGGGCCGGGCGGGGCATGCTCCTACCCTATCTTACAGCCGGGTTTCCGGACCTTGCCCTAACCGAATCGCTCATCCGTCGCTTTGATGCCCTCGGAGCCGCCGTAATCGAGATCGGTATACCCTATTCAGACTCGATCGCCGACGGACCCGTGATTCAATCGTCTTTCAACTACGCCCTTGATCGCGGTTTGCACCTTAAAGACACCTTCGAGCTTGTCTCGCGCATTCGCGACGCCGTATCCTGCGGTGTGGTAGCCATGGGTTCTTATTCGCTGGTACACCGCTACGACGTTGCGGCGTTCATGCGCGATGCGGCGCATGCGGGTTTCGATGGCGTGATCCTGCCCGATCTTCCTCTGGAAGAGACCGGCGCGGCACCAAGCACCACGGAAAACGCCGGGCTTGCCCATATTGGGTTGGTCGCACCGACAACGTCACCTTCGCGAAGCGAGGCGATAGCGCGAAAAGCCTCGGGGTTTATCTATCAAATCGCATCCGCCGGTCTGACCGGTGAGCGGTCGGGATTGGCCGAAGCGCTGCCGAAACAGGTGGCCAATCTCCGGCAGGTGAGCGGTCTGCCGGTGTGCGTGGGCTTCGGTATCTCAACGCCGGAGCATGTCCGCCGGGTGTGCGGGTTCGCGGATGGGGCTATTGTCGGCAGCGCGATCGTACGCCGCATCGCCGAAGGCGTGGAACGCAACCTCGAACACGACGCCCTCGTGGATCGGGTGGGCTCCTTCGTGGGTGATTTGATAACGGGCACCACTGGCTAGCTCTGAGCGCGGATGCCCCCACCCGGGCGTGGGGCCCCTGAGTATCGTTAAATGCCCGTCTTTGATGTGGCTCATCGTGGACGGATCAGGTGCAGCCGGGTTCGGTGCCGTCGCCCTACCGCAAAACCGCTTGTCGGTGGGCGTCGACGATAAAGGTCCCCTGACGCCGCGTTCAACCGAACAAGTCTTTCGCCTTTGCGTCGAAACATTCGGTGGCCGGCGGGCTTCACTCACAGCGCTTACGATAGGTGGTTCGCGGCGGTGTGTCGCGAGCCTACTGCATGGTCTGTTATTGTGTATCGTCGTATCGAGTCGATTGGCCGGATGAAAGGGTGAATTGACCGCTACACAAAAATAGAGCTTGCTCTATAATCATCGATCGTTGATGTAGACCCTCCGCGGCCTATCGCAGGACGAGCCAATCATGAGCGACCTCCATTCGACTGAAGACACCGCCGGCTGGCTGGATGCCAGCGGTCTTCCCCACATTCTGCGTACGCTGAGTCTCGCCGTTCATCCCGCAAAGTTGGGCATCGCCCTCGCGGCGATCATTTTGACGCTGGCGCTGGGCGGCGCGCTGGATGTCGTGTGGCGCTCGGTCGACACCGTAGATGCCCACGCAATCGATGCGTTCATTCACGCCCGGCAGACCGGCACCCCCTACACGGAACCGGATGGGGATAGCGGTATCTTTGAGGTATGGCGTGCTCATCAGCGCCGTTGTGTGCTGGGGTTGCTCGGTTCTTCCGTACCCGGCGCGTCACTCGCCGCGGACACGCCGATCGGTCGGCTTATCGAGTCCAACGCCCAGTACCAACCGCTGCGCAATTTTGCCAGCATGGTGGATGGGGTGATATGGTTGTTGCAACAACACTTCGTGTTCTTCGTCATTTTTGGGGTTGGTTGGTTGCTGATCTGGTCGGCGGGCGGCGGTGCGATTTGCCGGATCGCCGCGGTTCAGTTCGCGCGCGACGAAAAACTCACGATGAAACAGGCGCTCACGTTCGCGTGGGGGCGCTTGTTTGGTGGATTCTTTCTCGCCCCCTGCATCCCGCTGATTCTCGCCGCGCTGGCCATGGTGGCCATAGCCGTTAGCGGTCTGGTCTTACGCATTCCGCTCATAGGCGACGTGCTTGGCGGGTTGTTGTTTGTTCCCGCACTGCTGGGCGGGTTCCTGGCGGCGGTACTGATCGTGGGGTTTTTCGTTGGCGGTAGTCTGTTCTGGCCTTCCGTAGCTACAGAATCTTCAGACGCCTTCGATGCCTTCTCGAGGGGATTGTCGTATCCCCTTTCCAAGGCGTGGAAGGCACTGTGGTATACAATCGTTTCGCTCGTGTTCGCCGGCGTTTGCTGGACCGTTGTGTATCTGTTCACTTATTTCGGGTTGGGGACGACGCGGTTCGTTCTGGCATTCGGAACGTCACCGTTCGGCTTGTGGAGTCGGGGCGACGCAGCGCACCCGATGAGTAAGATCGAGCTACTCTGGCCCATGGCGGGACCGAATGTGCTGTATACGTGGCCGAACTGGTCCCAACTGGGGTGGTACGAGTATATCTCGGCTGGATTCATCGGAGTGGGCGTGCTGCTCGTGATCGCCTTATTGTGGTCGTTTCTTGCCTCGTTCTACTTTTCCTCATGCACGGTTGTCTACTTCCTCCTTCGTCGAGACGTCGATGGTACGGACCTTGAGGAGGTATACCTGGCTGAGACGGAAACTGCGGAACCGCATGGGACCGATGATTCAGCCGGTGACGACGCTCGTTGATGCGCCCGGTTCCGTTCGCACGCCGCCAAAACAAATGCAGTGGCTGTCTCGTGGATTCCGTGTTGAGAATTGTGCGCGAGGCCGGTCGCGCTTCAGACCCAACCTTCCCATCGCCCGGTGCGGTCGAAGCGTGTGCCCTCCCGCGCCCGCGCGAGGATCATCGAAGAACATGCCGCGGTGATGCCGGGCTTCGACGACAAGCCCCCGCCTGCGTGCGAGAAAAACCGTGATCTGAAGCAGCCGTCCGGACGAAGGCCGCGGATGCCGAACAATCGGTCACGCGGAACCGTGTTTACGACAACTGGAGCGCGACTTCCGGTTCCGGGAGATCAGCGGTGTCGGGATGATCGTCGGCAAGCTCAGCGGCAAGAGTGACGAATTCCTGTTCCCGGGAGACGAACGCACGTACGACCAGCGGATCGAAATGCGTACCCGCCCCCTCGCGGATCAGTTTCGCGGCGACCTCGTGGGTCATAGGTTCCTTGTAGGGCCGCCGCGTGCGCAGCGCGTCGTAAACATCCGCGACCGCGGCGATGCGGGCTGCCAGCGGGATGGCGTCTCCTGACCGACCCGTTGGATACCCCGAACCGTCAACGCGTTCGTGGTGGAAATAGGCGATGTCCTTCGCCATGTTGAGAAAACTTGCGGACGGTGCGCGTTCAATAACCGCCTGGATAGCCCGCGCCCCGAAATGTGTATG
>CAZWWW010000070.1:0-9875 GCA_964637715.1 uncultured Phycisphaeraceae bacterium
CGGTCGAACCTCTTCTGGTCCACGGCCAGAGGCCGTGGTTTTAGGAGATAATAAGTCGTACTACCTTGCTCGGAAACGGCACTAGACCGCGTCGCCCACGCCCGGTCCAACCCACCGACCCGGACGTTGCCAAACGACAACCATGTAGCGTTCTCGCTACGGAATCGTTCACACCGGACTTTCCCGTCTAATCCGCAAGCGCCGCCTGCTTTACCAAGCCCGGCCCGGCGGTGTTTTTTCGACCCTCGTGTCTCGCGCTCACCGCCGCTTCTATCGGACACCCATACCCGATCCGTCTATTGATCTCCCGATTACGCCGCGGCGCGCGATGTGCCCTTAACCCCTTCAGGTTCTCGACCGCTGTGAACGCGTACCAAACCATGCGCCGTTCACGCTCGTGTTTTCGCACCGACGGGGGAGGGGAAAGCGACATTGTTCGGCGCACGCGCTCGCGCACGGTCCACAGATTTTGATACGCCGTGGCCGGAGGCGCCCGCGTTCGGACGTTCGCTTGCCTACCCCGTCGGAGCGATCGCGGTCATCGCCTACGCGTCACTCTTACCGTTTTCGCTTAACTTCCACGCGCTTGATCTATCGCACCCGCTCGCGGCGCTGACGTTTCGCGCCGGACCACTCGAAGACCTGCTGGTCAACCTGTTGCTTTATGTCCCGATCGGATGCCTGTTCTCACTGGGTGCGCGGCGGTGGTGCGGTCGAAGCGTAGTCCGCGCGGTCGTGGGTATCGCGGCGGCGTTCGGGTTGAGCCTCGTTATCGAGGTGTTGCAAACCGCGGTGGTGGGGCGCGTTCCTTCCTGGATTGATGTATTCACAAACACGATCGGCGCCGGTCTTGGCGCGTGCTTGGGCACGTGGTGGGGGCAGACGCAGCGCAGCCAAGCATTGAGCGAATGGGCGAGCGACCATGTTCGTGACGTGCGCGCCTGGTCATCGGTACTCACCGCAGGGCTGTTGCTATACGGACTCGCCCCGTTTGATTTTGTGACAAGCACGACGGCGCTGCATGATTCGTTTCGGCACGCACGTTGGGATTTGCTTCAGCCACGCCCTATCGGCTTGACCGACGCACCGTTTGCGCTGTTGAGCCATGAGTTGATGGGGGCTGCGTGGTTCGCACTGCTGGGCGTGCTGTACGTGTTGCGATCAGTCGAGCGCCGCGGACGGGCGGTGGCGTTCGTATCCGCCGTCCAACACGGCGTGCTTCTTGCCGCTACGATCGAAATGCTTCAGTTGTTTACACCATCCCATGGGTGCGACGTGGCGAGCCTTGTCCTGCGCTCGATCGCGGCGGCGCTCGGTGCATGGTTGGCCGTTCAGGTGGTCGTACCCCTTCGCGCTCGGTTTCGAGACGGTGCGCCGTGCGACGGACCGGTTAACCTCGGGCTTTTCGTGCTGTTGATGATCCAAAGCGTACTACTGTTTATGGAAGTAAAGGGCATCGGACCGGTAAGCGTCGACCGGTTGCTCGAAGGCCGTGTCGGCGTGTGGCCGCTCGAACGATTGTGGCATACGCCGGCACTCGATGCCTTGACCGCATTGACGTCCATGGTCTGTGTCGCGGCACCGCTCGCGCTGGTGATCGCACTGCTGGCACGCCGCTGCGCTCCAGCGATTGCACGAACGCTGGCGGTATGCGGTACGGTCGTCATTGTTCTGGTCTGCGAAACGATCAGGGCGGCTACCGGAGACGGCGTCATGGATCTAACCGCGTCGGTGGTGGCGGGGGGGGTTGCCTATGTCTTGGCGGGAGGACTGCGCTGGGCGCTCAACGTTGGTACGCCGTTGACCAGGAGAAGCGAGGCCCATCGCATTTCTGCGGTCACCGCCATGACCGCTCGTGAAACGACCGCGTCACGATCATGGGGCGTGTAACAACTCGATTGACGACGCCTTAACGATAGCGAATACTTCAACACCTGAGGCCAGCTCCAGTTCCTTAACGGCACCGGGTGTGAGCCACACCATCCATTCCATTCCCACATCTACGAACGCCAGCACGCGACCGCTCCGCTCATCCAATCGGGTGATCGTTCCGCGCAGCACGTTTCGGGCACTGATGCGCTCGGGGCGCGTGCGCGACAGCAGGATGTCCGATGCCCGGATGGAGATCAACGCTGTCGCGGAAACGCCGGGGTCTGTGCGTAGTGTGATCAACGATTGGTCGGCGAGGCGATAGCGCGATACGTCTTTCGGCGCGGTTTCGTCCCGGTCTACTGAGAACAGATTACACAAATCGTCGTCGAGGGATTGATCCGCGATGAAACGAGCCACCACATCGCGCGGTCTGCCCCGGGCAACCAGTTGGCCTTGTTCGATGACCCAGGCGTCGTCGCAAAGAAACACCACCTCACTGATCGAATGAGATACGTACACGGCGCGGACGGCGAAACGATCCAGCACGGTCTTGAGAAACCGAAGGGTTCTTCCTGCACTCGCGCGATCCAGACCCGCTAGCGGTTCGTCCAGCAGCATCAGCCGCGGTCCCGACAGCAGCGCACGCCCCAGCGCTGCGCGACGCACCTCGCCGCCGGAAAGGGTGGGCGGTGCGCGATCGAGTAACGGTTCCAGTTCCAGCACGCCGACAACGTCTTCGAAATCGGGCCCCGGACCGTGTGCGCCGAGACCATACCGTAGATTGCCGCGCACGGTGAGATGCGGAAACAGCAGACCGTCCTGCGGTACGTAGGCGATGCGGCGCCGGCGCGGCGACACCGGCGCCATACCTGCGCTGGTGTCGCTGAAGGTTTGCCCATCCACCACGATCTTGCCCGCATCAGGTCGGGTGACACCGGCGAGGCACTTTAGCAGCGTGCTCTTGCCGCTGCCCGACGGTCCCACGACACCGAGTACGCGTGCCGACGAACGGGCCTCGAGCTCAAGCCGGAACCCGGTGTAGTGTTTACGGATTGAAAGGTCGAGCACGTTGTGGCTCCGCTGCGTGTCGACGTATCAACCATTCGCCCGCACCCACGGCCACCACGGCGAGCAATACGCTGGCCACCACGAACGGTATCACCTGGGTCATGGGGCCCGGCGTTTGAATCTCCGTCCAGATGGCCAGCGGCAACGTGCGTGTGCGCCCGGCTATGTTTCCCGCCACCACCATGGTCGCTCCGAACTCTCCCAGTGCCCGAGCCCACGCGAGCGTTGTCCCGGCCAGAATACCACGCCACGCGAGCGGGAGGGTGATGGTCCCCATGATCCGCCAGCGCGACGCTCCGAGTGTTGCGGCGATCGTGGCAAATCGCGCATCCGTTTGTTCAACGGTCGCGCGAACCGTTCGAATCAACAAAGGGGCTGCGACCAGCGCCGAAGCCAGCGCGGCTGCCCACCAGGTGAACAGTGCGTCGCGGTTGATGGCACGCAGCGCGAGCAGCAAACCGAAACCGACGACTACAGGTGGAACCACCAAAGGGGCCACCACAGCCACTTCGAGCACGCTACGCAACCGGGATCGCGTTCGGGCCAGCCAGACGCCCAGCCACACACCGGGAAGCAGCATGATCCCCGTGGCGAGTAGCGACACGCGAATCGAAACCGCCAGCGCCGACCAGACTGACGCCCGATTGCTTCGGTCAACCCGCGCCGAAGATATACCGTCAGAGTCTACTTCGCCGTCATGCGACGGAGCGAACCCGTGTCGTACCCACACCTCACGCGTATCGTGGCCGCTCAAGAACCCCACAAACGCCTGCGCCAGCGCTGGTGTTTCGCGCGCGATCTCGTCGTTCTCATCACCGTTGCCCCGCGGTTTAATCACCGCACCCACGTACTCAATCGAATCATGAGTCGAAGATGGGAAGGTGTATGCTCCCGATGAAAGATGGAGCGCCGCCGCATCGGTGGCGTAGATGACCGCGGCGTCAACCGCCCCGTGTGCGACGTTCAGTGCTGCGGCGCGGGCGTTGTCAGATAGGACGATCTTCGGTTGCACCCACCGCCAGCAACCGGTGTGCGTCAACGCCTGTCGCGCGTACCGGCCAGCCGGGGCATAGTCGGGGTTGGCCACCGCGATGCGCCGCACGACCTCGGATCGCAACGCGGCAGGACCGGTATCCGCCGGATTTAGACCGGCTCGAAAGGCAATGACCAAGCGGTTGCGGGCCAACACCCTTTGCGCGTTGGGGCGCAAAAAACCGTTGCGCTCCAAGGCGTCGATCTGCGCCGCGTCGGCGGAAAGGAAAACATCGCAGGGTGCTCCGAGCTCAATTTGCCTGCGGAGCCCGCCGCTCGCGCCGGCATTGAGTCGCATGGTAACGCTGTTTTCCTGCTCAAAACGCAGCGCCAACTCGGCCACCACATCCTCAAGGCTGGCGGCTACAAAGACGGTTAGTGAATCGCGTTTGTCTCGTTCGCGCGGATCGCATCCGGGTACACCCGCGCAGACAACGGCGAGCAGCACGAGGCAATAGCGGGACCGGCGGTTGGCCATCATGTGAGTGACGCGAACGTCTCATCAAGACGTTCAACCAGGAAATCGGCATCGTCGCGCGTGAGACACAGGGGCGGCATGATCCTCAGCACGTTACCGTATACACCGCCGCGCCCGATAAGCACACGGTGATCCTTCGCGCGCTCGAGCACTTCGATCGCCTGGTCCGCCGCCGGTTCTTTGCTTTCGCGATCGCGCACCAGCTCCATCCCCAGCATCATCCCCGCACCTCGAACGTCACCGATGATCGCATGCACGCGTTGCAGCTCGATCAGACGTTCTTTGAGGTAGCCGCCTACGTCGTAGGCATGCTGCTGTAGCTGCTCCTGTTCAATGATTTCCAGTGTGGTCAGGGCTTGAATCATAGAGACCGGGTTGCCGCCGAACGTATTGAAATGAAGCTTGCGGCTCAGGCAATCAGCGATGTCGCGCCGGGTTGTAACCGCACCGAGCGGCGTTCCGTTGGCAATGCCCTTGGCCATCGTGACCACATCGGGCACCACGCCGTAACGCTCGAACCCCCAGAAATGCGAACCCAACCGACCCCAACCGGTTTGAACTTCGTCCGAGATACACAATCCTCCGTGGGCCCGAACAATGTCGTACACGATCTTGAAGTATTCGGGCGGTGGGTCAACCACGCCGCCGGCCCCCTGAATCGGCTCGGCGATCAGCGCGGCTATCTCGCCGCACGTTTCGTACTCGATAAGCTGCTCGACGTCGCGGGCACATTTCACATCGCAGGAGGGGTATTCGAGCCCGTATGGGCAGCGGTAGCAATAGCCGGGCGTGGCGTGCTTAACCCCAAACGTAGGCGGGTGCGGGAACTTCCAGTTTCCCATCGCGGTCAATCCCATGGTCGTACCGGTACCGCCGTGGTATCCGTTCCTCAGCGAGATGACATCGAAGTGACCGGTGTGCAGTCGGGCGATCATGGTGGCGAGATCGTTCGCCTCACTGCCTGAGTTGGTGAAGTAGGACGTATCAAGTCGGCTCTCGTCCGAAAAGCGTTCCGACAACCGTTGTGCGTAACGCGCGATGTTCGGATGCAGGTAAATCGTCGTGGTGTGAACCAGCGTGGCCACCTGCTCACGTGCGGCCTCAACCAGCCGCGGATGACAGTGCCCCACGTTTACGGTGGCCACACCCCCCAGCGCGTCGAGGTAGCGCCGACCCGTTTCATCCCAGAGGTACTGCATGTACCCCTCGACGATTTGGATGGGTGTCCGGTAATAGGTGAACACGCCGGGGGCGACGTGCGCGCGGCGCAAGGCGAGGACTTCGTCGCGCGACGGTCCCTTATACGCGGTCGGTTCATGGGCGCTTGGCGGCATGGGCTTTCGCTTATCGGCGATTGACACAAAACATCTCCGTTATCGGTGGCGCGCCGGCACGGTGGTCCGGTGATCACCGCACGTGACGTATGGTACCACCGCGTCGTTATGGGATCAAAGTCATAAGCGGCCCGGGGGGTGACGCCGTGCAGTCGGTGCTAACGGGTCAGCGACGCCCTAACGATAAGTATGCGTAGGGGTATGCGCACAACGTCTGTCTTCGGGGTTCATGGTTGAAACGAATACTGCGTCAATTTGCGGCGTTTCTCAAGGCGGAGGAAGTCCCGCGGTGGTTCGGGCTGTCGTTGGTGCTGATCTATCTGGTCGGACTGGGGACGGTCGCCACGGTGGGTATCCGGCAGGCGCGCCTCAATGGAAACGTACTAGCCCGCGACGCCGCCCGTCTTTCCCTGACGATGCTCGGCGATCGTCTGGCGCGGATCGCGCAGAGCGGCGAGGAACCGGACGCGTTCGCAACACACGCGCGCCGAGAATTCGGAACCGTTGCCGCCGCGCTCCCTCTTCAAGCGTTGGAACTTATCGAGAACGGGCGCGTTCTGGTTGCCTGGAACCGCGCACGCGAAGGTACGCTCTGGGTCGAACCGGGGGCGAACGAACCGCCGGGTACGGTAGACGCCTCGCCGGGGTACGACGCGTCCCAGGGTGCACCGGCATGGCGTTTCCGCATTCCAATACACACGGGCGGTGCGGGCGACGGGGTGAAGCGTGAACCGCCATCCGAACAGGGTACCGTCGCGTCCGCATCTTCAGAACCGGGCGCCAAGCCGGCGACCGGTGAACCGGTACGGTTTCTCAACGCCGTCGTACGCATGGTTCCCAACGGAAGCGGTTCGCTCCTGGCGCACGCCGGAACGTTTTCGATCGTGCTTGTCTTGCTGGGGGCGTTGCTGGTGACCTACCGGTGTGTTCGGGAACAAATGCGGGGCATGGCGCGCATCGCGGATCGCCTCTACACACACGGTGATCGCATTCAGGACGAGCTGGGCTCTTTGCGCATCGCGGACGGTCTCGCACTGGATGAGGTGACGACCGCTTGGAACGAGTTGGTGACGCTTACGCAGACGTTGGCGCAACAGGTCGAACACAACCAGGCCAACGCTGAGTTGACCGACGTCCTGCGCAACAGTCGCGGCAGCGCTCTGGCGGAAGCGCTGCACGCGCTGTCGGACGGGATCATCCACATCGCCGACGATGCGCGCGTGGACTACGCCAACCTCTCCGCCTGCCGACTCATGGGCTGGGATCAGGAAGAGATAGCCGGCCACGCACTCCCGGATAGCGCCGCCGACGGCGTTCCGGCGCGGGTGCTCGCGATCATTCAGACCGGTCGACAACCCAACGGCTCGTTCACGCCGCACAGTGAGATCGTCGAGCAGGCGGGCGACGAGGACGGCACGTCAAGCAGCTTTAGGGTATGGGTGATTCCGATACGACGGCAGCGTGACCCGGGCGGATGTGTTGTGGTGATTCGCGACGTAAGCCAGCAACTTCGCGCCGACAAGGCCCGAGAAGAGTTCATTACGCAGGTGACCCACGAGCTGCGTACGCCGCTTACGAACATCCGCGCCTACGCGGAAACCTTATCAAGCGGCATGTTCGACGACCCCGGCGTTATCACGGAATGCTACAACGTCATCACCAAAGAAACGCGGCGCCTGTCACGACTGATCGAAGACATTTTGAGCGTGTCACAGCTTGAAGTCGGCTCCATCGAACTGGCGATCGACTCAGTCGACCTCAAGACACTGCTCACCGAGGCGGTGCGCGACGTCCGGGGTCTTGCTGATGAAAAACAAATCGATCTTCAGCTCGTGTTACCGGGCAAGCTCGAATCCATCCGAGGCGATCGCGACAAACTGGCCGTCGTGGTCAACAACCTGCTGGGTAACGCCATCAAATACACGCCGCCGGACGGGAACGTTCTGGTCGGGTGCCAGGTCAGCGACAGCGAGGTCATGCTGACCGTCAAGGACAACGGCATCGGCATCGACCCGACGGAGCACGGGCGCGTCTTCGAGAAGTTTCAGCGCGGCAGCAACCCGGAGGTGCGCGAGGAGACCGGGACGGGGATCGGTCTCTACACGGCGCGGGAAATTGTTCGTCGCCACGGCGGTGACATCGAGCTCATCAGCGACAAGGGGCAGGGATCGACGTTCATGGTGCGCCTGCCGCAACGCGCCGGGCGCGCGTCGTCGTTGACAACGGCTACGGACGGATAACACGGCTTATGGGAACACATCAACGGAATGGGCTTTACGGAGGAGCGTTTGTGCCGGGAGACCGTTCACACGTAACGGTCAGAACGATGACACGGCGTTGCATCAAGAATGTCATCCGTTCAACACATCAAAGCGCGCTTGTGCGCGCATGGGGGCATGACTGACGTGGCCACTATTCTACTCGTCGACGACGACGCACACATAAACCGGGTCATGAACATATGGCTTACGCGCCACGGGTATACGCTCGCCACCGCCGGCAACGGCGCGGAGGGGCTGGACATCGTATGCGCGGGCGGGATCGACTTGGTGGTGTCCGATCTGAACATGCCGGTGATGGACGGCGTCAGCATGATTCAGGCGGTACGCGCAAAGGGTTTTACGCGGCTGCCCATTATCCTGCTGACCGCCCGGTGCGACCGTGATTCCATCGCCAAACAGCTTGCCCCGCTCCAGGTAGAGGTCTACCCGAAGCCTTTTGTTCCGTCCCGTCTCGTTATGGAGGTTCAGCAGCGCCTCGCGGCGTCGATGGGTGAGGAAACCCCCCAGCCGGTCGGAACCGCCTGCGCCGCCGAAACGGAATCAGTGGGAAGCCGAATCGCAGGAGAATCATAACGTGTCGCGACCTTCAAGCGATCCACAGATCCATCGCGGAACCGGCGAAGCGCAATTGCCCGCGCGCAGGCGGCTTACCGATCTGTGCGCCCGCCTCGGCGTCGCCCCGGATCCCGGCGCTTCGATCGATTCGCTTCTGGACGCCCTGGTCGAGCCGCTGGATCGGGTGTTGGCAGAGCACCGGGGTATGGCGGACGAGCTCATCGCCGCGTACGAGCAACTCGGTGTCGTTTTTGAAGTTACCCGCTCGCTACCGAATCTTCGAGGTGAATCGCAGGTAGTCGAGCTGTTTGTCAAGAACCTTCGCGCCAGTTTCAACGGGCGATTCGTCGACGCCGTACGGCCAACGACCGACGGCGGGTGGTGCCTACCGCCTCCGCTGGCGTCCGCGGGTGACTGGCTCACCGACCTGTTGGAACGAACCGTCAGCGGCGGATCAGCGATCGTCGAACGACCGTCTTCGGATGCAACCTCGTGCGGTGTGGAAGAAATCCTGGCGGGTCCGGTGATTTCCGGCGACGTGCTGGTCTGTGTCATCGTCATCACGAGACCCGCATCAGCCCCCGCGTTCCGCGCCGTCGACATGATGCTTGTCGATTCGCTCGCCATGTTCTGCAGCGACTGGATTCGAAACCTCCGCCTGCTCGACGAGGTGCGCTCGCTTTCGGCAGCCATGGTCCGGTCGCTGGTCAGCGCCGTCGATCAAAAAGACGAATACACCTGCGGGCATTCGCTGCGCGTCGCGTTTTTTGCGTATGAGTTGGGCAAGCGAATCGGATTCTCCCCCGACGAGCTGCGTATGCTTCAGTGGAGTGCCTTGCTGCACGACGTGGGCAAGATTGGCATTCGAGATTCCGTGCTCAAAAAAACGGGCAAACTGACGGACGAAGAGTTCGAGCATATCAAGGAACACCCGACGCGCAGTTACCAGGTGGTGCAGGGCATTCCCCAGCTTGCCGACGCATTGGGCGGCATCCTCCACCACCACGAACGGTTTGACGGGCGGGGGTATCCGCACGGGCTCGCCGGGGAAGACATTCCGATCCAGGCACGCGTCGTTCAAATCGCGGATATCTTTGACGCGCTGACGTCCGATCGTGCCTACAGGACCGCCTATAGCTGGGAAAAGGCGCTGGCTATTCTCGCCAAAGAGGCCGGTACCGCCGTCGATCCAACGATCCAACCGGTATTCGACAAGATGATTCGAGAAGAGGTTTCCACCGATCCCGACGCGTG
>CAZWWW010000071.1:0-9809 GCA_964637715.1 uncultured Phycisphaeraceae bacterium
GACCATGCCCCAATTATAACCCCAAGAAACACCGCCGATACTGTCATGGACCCGGGCGAACGCGGAGCGCGCAGGTTGCGTCGATGGGTTGGTGCGACGATGATAGCCGTCACATGGCGTGGTGCTATCGCGCGATAGCCGTAGCGCGTCTTCCTCGGTGGGATCGCGGGATGCCGGTTACGATCAATACAGAAACACCTACGCGTCCTTCGGCGGATCGAGCGGAGCCCGTCGCCCCGGATCACATCGGATCGTCGGCGCGGTGGTGGTGTGCTGTTGTGGTCGGGTCGCTGTTTGCGTTGCCCCTTGGTTGGCTGCTTTCCTACGCCGCCGCACTTCCGCTCATGTTGGGCACGTTCTTTTTCGCTTTGCTGGGACTCATCATCGGTGCGGTGACGTTTCGGATCGCGCGTTCGGGTGGATCATACCGGCGCGGCGCGGTGTTAATCGGAACCACTGTGATCGTCGTGTCCGGGTGGGGGTGTTCGATTTACACGGAAGCCGCCGACCTGCCGGGCGTTATGGCTGAGCGTGCGTTGAGCGTTACGCGCGACCTCGGAGATCGGACCGTCGATCAATTTCAGGCGGAGGTCGCTGATTCCGTCCGAACCTATGTGACCGATCATTATCCGCCCGGGGGCTTCGTCGGTTACGTGCGTTGGGTGATTGACAACGGACGTATCCCGCGCAAGGAAATGCCGCTGGTGGGTAGAACCCTGTCGGTGGGGCAACATGGTTGGGTCTGGCTAATCCGCGTCGCGCTGTCGGTCGGGCTGCTTGCGTTCGGTATTGCTTCGCAAACCTGGCCGCTGGCGTCCCGGAGACCGCCCTCCGCGTAGCGCAGGCTCGATTGTTTTGGCGCGGTTGAAACGTTGTTTCAGCCCGCACAACGACTCGATCCGGCGATACACACTGTCAGAAAACGCTCCAAGCCGGGGGAGTACCGGCCTCGCCCATGGCAGACCAACCTTCCGCCGTGGGGCGAAAGAACGACCTGCGCTAGGTTTTTTTACGACCACCGATCCCGTCAGGCACTGCGCTACGGTTCTTGCGCGTGTCGCTCCTGTGATGCACCTGCCCTCGCCGCGAAACCGGGTGCGTGCTTGTTTCGCGGGATTCAAGCTCGTAAGATAGACAGGCACTTAAGGGAACCAATACGGACTTCGCCCGCCCGCTCGATGCTAGGCGGGAATCGCCGGAGGTCGCAACGATTGAACATCCCCCCGGTCGGTAACACATTGCACGTCAATCCGATCGCGCTGGGCACCTGGGCTATGGGTGGGTCCGTCGCGTCGTGGGGGCGCGTGGACGACCGCGAATCCATAGCGGCCATTCAGCGAGCGATCGACGGAGGCGTCAACCTCATAGACACCGCCCCCATCTACGGTCAGGGTCACAGCGAAACGGTGGTCGGCAACGCGATTCAGGGGCGTCGCGATCGGGTCATGCTGGCGACCAAGTGTGGGCTTAGCTTCCCCCGGTCTCCCGGCGATCCCCCAACGCGCTGTCTGTCGCGTCAACGTGTTTTTGACGAGTGCGAAGCGAGCCTGCGCCGCCTGCGGACCGACACGATCGACCTCTATCAGTGCCATTGGCCTGACCCCGCCACGCCGATCCGCGAAACCATGAGCGCCTTGACCGAGCTTTTGGCTCAAGGAAAAATCCGGGCGATCGGCCTGTCAAACTATGCGGTCCAGGAACTATCCACCGCACGCGAATTCGGTCCGGTGCACTACGTCCAATCGTTGTTTTCGATGCTGCACCGCCGCGCAGCCGACGAACTGATCCCTTATTGCATCGAGCACGGCATCGGTTTTCTGGCCTACAGCCCGCTCGCCAAAGGGTTGCTTACCGGCAAGTTCGGTGAGACCGGCACCTTCGAGGGCGTCCGCGCGAGTGACGCCGACTTTGTCGGATCGCGCTATCGCCGCAACCTCCGCCTGGTCGAAGCACTGCGCCCCATCGCCCAATCGTTCGGTGGAAGCCTGACGCAACTGGTCGTGGCGTGGACGATTGCCCAGCCCGGAATCACCGCGGCGATCGTGGGCGCCAAGCGTCCGTCGCAGGTGATCGAAAACACAGAGAGTGCGTCATTATGCATTAGCGATGAGGTGAAACGGCGCGTAGACCAGGTCTTGTCAGAGGCGGATCGTGAACCCTGATCGCGGATCATACAATGGCGGCGCACGCGATACGGCACCGCAGGCGCTATCCTTTGTGCCAGACCATGGCACCCGTTATGCCCTCCATCGGAGTCGCCGGATGGAGCCCGGTGCACCGTCATCGTCCCTGCGACGGCCCGGCCACAGACACCCCGTGCGATTCGCTTTCGCGGACTACTGCTTGCCGTGGGTGTCGCCGCGCTGCTCGCACTGGCGGTGTGGCTGACCCTGCCGCCGCGCTATCGCTGTACCGCCACGTTCGCCGACCAATCAGTGTCTTCGCGGATGGATCGCCGCCTTATGGAAACGGAGCTGGTCGATAGCGTTCGCCGCGTACTCGAACGGGAAAACGTCGACCAGAACGGGCTCGAACCCATGCGCACGGAGTGGACCGCAGACGGTTTGCTGTCGATCGCGGTGGTAACCACCCAACCGAAGCGTGCCGTGTCGCTTTTGACGGAAGCAGCCGGAGTGTTTGTCGAAACACTCCGTCAGCACGCGGTGGCGGCGCGGAAGATGCCGACAAACGCGGAGCAGGTTCTCGGCGATTACGCGACGTTGTTGCAGCATGATCTCGCCGAGGCAAACAAACAGGTACGCGGTGCGATGGACGCGCTGCCCGATGTCGACGCGAGAACCGAACAGGGCGCCCTGATGAGTCAATGGGTGCACGTACGCACGGCGTTCAAGGCCAAACGAAGTGAACTTGCCGACGCGTCCAGGTCACTGGAACGACTTCGCACGTCGCCCGAACCAAGCAGCGGTCTGGTGTCGGCGGACCGGCGCCGCGAAGCGCTCGAGGCGGACGATGCCCTGCAAAACGATCTGGGGGAATTAGCGGTCAATCTCAACGAGCTCAAGCTCTACATGTTGAACGTCGGCGTACAAACGACCCCCGTTCTTGACGCCCTGGCTGCAGCCGCCGACGCCATGCGATCTACGACGGCTACCGCCGTGCAATCCGACGCACCCGCGGACCTCGCCCGGATACTCGCAGCTATTGACACAGGCTGCGCTGCGTACCACGAGTCGTTTAATGAGTTTGCGAATCAGTGGCATCAGACCTTCGACGGGTTTCGCACCAAAGAGGTGGATCCCCTGACCGCCTCCATCCTGATCGCCTACCGCGAGCTCACCGAGCGGCTGGACCGTTTTCTGTTTTCCGCCGCCGCGCCGCTGACGGCGATGCGCCGGTCCGTGAACCAAATCGGGCAGCTTCGTAGCGACCGCGCGCGGTACCATCTGTTGCAGTCGGACCTCGCCCGGGCGTTCCACCGACTGCAAACCGCCCATCACCGCTTCGAATTCGAAGCCGGGCGTCTGGAAGGGGCGGATAACTTTCGATTGGACGCCGCCCGCCGGAGCGCGTTCGGGCTCTACCGCCGAACGCAGGCGCGCATCCACAAGATCGACGAACGACTGGAACGCGAGGCGGTGGAATCAGCCCGGCGCGATCATCAGCGCGCCCTGACGACGGCTGAGACGCTGGTGCGTCGCGTTCGCGGCGTTACCGATCAGACGGTCGATCAACTGGTACAACTCCAGGAGCGGCTCAACTCAACGGTGGAGGACGCGGTCTCTTTTCAAGAGGCGCTGCGCATGTTGGACGTCGCCGCCGGAAAGCTGGAAGTGATACGTGGACATCTTGATGAGACGCAGGCCCGCCTTACGCATCTTCGAAATGAACGACTCAGCGCCGAGACCGATCCCCGTGTCCGCCTTGTGCGGTGCGGCGTCGACGGTGAGCCGATGAACCGGATGGAACGCGTCCGCGCATCGGCGCTTACCTTTGGGATCAGCGTGTTGACGATCCTGTTGGGTCAGTGGTGGGCAATGCGGAATCGGGTCGCCGAATGAAAGAGAATACGGTCGACCGCTGAAATGCAGATGCTCTGGAACAGGGAGGTTTGGTATGACAGCGCCCAGGCGCCGTATCTGATCAGGCCGTTGGATCCGGTCTCACTGTAGAGCGGCGGCAGTGTGCGGGGCGCGCCCGGCGTTCAGTTTGTACAGACGGGTGGACGTTGCCCACCAAGATTCGTACGGTCGGCACGGGCCGCCGAGCGATGAACGTCCACCGGTCAACGAACGCAGTGTCGCGCGCTCATCCTGTGAGCGATGCCCACCCTACTGACTTCTCGCCACAGCAGTTTCCGAAATCCGATCCGACGAAACCGTCGCCGTCGGGGGGTCTGACTGAGTCCCTCGTGTCGATTCCCGTTCCTTCCGAAGCTCGCGAAGCCAGATCAAATTGATCACGACAAACCCGCCAATCCCCCCGACGATGGAAACGCCGAGGCACCGACTACCCATACCGAATAGCCAGATGATCCCGAGATTAAACGCGGGGAGGGAAAACGCGAGCCATGTACCGACAGCGGGGTGGAACCAACGCCAACGCACGAGTCGTGCTACGGTCACAGGCCAGATAGCAGTCAACAGCAAAGCCGGCACAACGAACGTGCGACCGAAGGTGAACACGCCAGGCTCGGTTAGCCCGGCCTCATAACAGACCACCGTAAACAACCAGAGCCCGACGGCGATCAAACAAACCCATCTGAACTTTAAAGGTCCATCCTTCATCTCTGGTGCTCCTCTTCACAAAGGGTCAACAACGAGTATTCGTCTCCTGCCTTAAGCGATTTCGCAGGGCATGCGCGACGATGCAAAGACAAAACTCACGTCCCTCATCCGGCAACACCTCCAAATGTTCCGCGCCCAATGGATCGCCATGCACGATGCTCAACGCCTCGGCTGTCGATCCCTCGGGAACTTCGCCCCTCCAATCCGGTTGAATCGTTTAGACGTCCGTAAGAATCACTCTGCGGTGTTCAGCTTTCCGCGTTCCAGGCATCGCACAGCCCTCAATGCGGCGTTCCAACGGGCGTCTTGAAAACGTTCGACTAGTAAAAGAGCAGCCAGCAGAAGATGGCGCAAACGACGATGGCGACCACGACCACGACGATGGCGGCACCAACCGCACACGCTGAAGCCACCGCACCGACCGAAGCAGCACCGCCGCCATTCGGAGTCGTGGTGATAGGGCAGCTATCGCTCGCGGTTTGGCCGTCCATTGTCATCCCGCTAAAATCTAATAGATTCACCGACGTGTCTTCCCCATCGATGCTCACAAGCTGCAACGCAGTGTTCTCAGCAGTCGAAACGCCGACCATCGAACCAGTCTCGACCCAGTTGGTATCCCCGGTCTGCACGACGGTCTTGTAGTCTATCCGATTCTCGTCAGGAACCGTCAGCGAAAGGATTTCGTACTCTCCCTGCAGCGCCCCGCCCGGATCAAACACGGATACCGTTGCGCTGGCTACACGATCCACGACCTGCAGATTATCTATCTGGTACGTGCCTTCCGGTCGATCGACGATTACCGAGGTGCTCGCCACGACACTTAAGTTCAGTCGGATATTCGTGATTTGATTGAAGAGTGATTCTCCGAGCGCATCACCAAACGCACGTACCGCTCGATCGTTCGTCAACTGCTTACCGCGTTCCAGCGCGAAAGCTGCCGGGCACAACGACCAGCAAAGAACGAAAGACAAAGCGACCGAACGCAGCAACGACCTAGGCTTGAGACTAATCAGTGACATGTTGACCTCCTTCTTGACTTGTATATTACTCCTATACAAAAGCAATTGACGCCGACAAATGGTTTATCGCTCGTTCAGTAAACAGTGTCAAGAAAAATAAATGCATCTCACAACCGTATTGAAGGCTTCGTTTTTCACTTTAATCATTCATTGGCCTGCTTGGGCTGATGGAGGCACGAACAGATAGATGAGTTGCGTAGTCGGGTCATCGACCCGGCACCGGTTGCATGCGCGTATGTTAACCGACCCAATCATTCCCCACCAAGAAGCCCCAGCGCAATGCGCTTCATGTCGGTGTCTCGATAGGTGCGCGACGCGTTGATCGACTTCGTGGGTTGCGAGCAAATCAGCGCCGTGCGTTGATTCGGCTTGATTGCTGGTGCGCCGTGCGAACCGCGTACGAGTGTCGCGTCCAGCGGAATTCTTTTTGTCGCGGGGTCAAAGAACAACTCGACCGGGTCGTAGCCGGGCTTGCGGTGGATGTCTACGGTTCGGGCGAACGGCGGGGCGGCAGCGTCATCAAGCCACCAGTAATATGCCAGCCAGCGTTCGTCGTCGCACACGAGCACCACGTCGCCGCTACGCTCGTGATCGATCCCGAGTTTCGCTCGATCATCTCCGGTCAGCGCATGGGCGATACCGTCCATACCGCTGAACAAATCCACCACACGCCGCGAAACACGATGCCGCGTGGCCTCGTCCGACGCATTCACATAGACATGCGCGAGCTGATGATCCACCATGGCAAACGCGTCGCTTGCTGAGAGGTCAACGTATTCCGCACCGTCTCGCGCGCGTATCGAAAGCAGACCGGCCTCGCGCAGCACGCGGTTGGGGTAGACAACGCCCGTCACCTCCGTCAGCGCATATTCCCCCACCGCTATAAACACGGCGTCTACCGTCGATGGCGTACTCCGCACCTTCGCCTCAAACGCCCCGAGGAGCCCATCCAACTCCGTCACCGCTGCGCGCGCCTGCGGACTGTTCGGACCGAACTTCTGCGCTGCGTAATCAAGATGCGGTATATAGATCCAGTGAAAGTTCGGTGCGGTTCGATCGACCAGCCACGCGGCGCCATCGAGAATCCATCGTGTCGATTCGATGTTCGCCAGCGGTCCCCAATAGTGCTGCAAAGGAAAATGCCCGAGCGCGTCGATCAATTCGGCGTACAGTGTGTCCGGTTTGGAATAGCACCATAGTTTCGTCGTGCCGTCCGGTTCGTGAATCGGTGCGGGCGTAACGATATAATCCGCCGCCGCGTCCTTGATGTTCTGGGCATGCCATACCGCTGAAGTCGATCCCGGTCGCCGCTCGCGCAGTGCGTCCCAAATCTGTTCGCCCTTGATGACGCCGTTGCGCGCCACCCAAAACGCGACCTCCCGCCGGTTACGATCGTAAAACCCGTTGGCGATCACACCGTGATGACGCGGATCCGTGCCGGTCCACATCGAAGCTTGCACACACGACGTGACACACGGAAACGTCGGCGTTACCTCGGCCATCACTCCACGATTGGCCCATGAATAAAGCGTCGGGGTGTGCGCGGGATCAATGTCGCACGGACGCAGTCCCGCAATCGAGAAGAAGATCAAGTGGTTGGTGCTCATGCAACGTCCTTAAAAAAGTGAGCTGGTCGCACGATCCGATCGGTGAACCGTACCCCGTTTTTCTTATCGCGCATAGAGCCTCTTGGCATCCCCCGCAAGGGCGCCGGGCGGCGATCCGATAGACGAGTGTACGTAATCGCTGAGCGGAGGCGTTGACGGCGGGCTTGCATGTGGCGCGCCGATCGATTGGGGGATGAGTGGGAATGAGTGATAAAAACGATCAGGTCGGGCTCGGCGAGTTCCTATTGTTGGCGATCGTCGCCGGTCTGGCGTTCAGTGGCGTGGCGACCTGCTTTGACGTATTGCACAACGCCCCCCACTGCGCGCCGATGGACCTACTATTGGCCACGGGATTCATGTCGATCACCGCCGTACCCGCAGCCGTGATTATCTCTCTGGGTACCGTGTTCGTGCTCGGTCTCTACGGCCCGGCCCGTGACCGCCGCCTGTGGATTCCGCTTCTGTCCTCCATGACCGCGCTGGCGCTGCTCGGTTCGTTTGTGGCGCGACTTCAACCCTGGGAGCGCTCGGCCTATGCGTGGTTGCTCTGGCCCGCGTTCATCCCCACGGGCATTATCGCGTTCGGTGCGCCGTTTCGACGCGATGAGCTCGTGCGGACCGGTCACGCCTTGATCGTCGCTATCGTCGTGACGCTGTTGTGCGTGTTTCTCACTTGCGTCGTACTCGCCGTGGAGATCGCACTGCCCGCGGTGTTGGTTTATGGCGGTATACCCTTGGCGCTGTTGGCGTTCGCTGTCGTCGCGGGTCGCATGATGCGCAAACGTCTTGCGGGATGGGGTCTTGTCGTGGGTGGTGCCGCTGCGATCATCGGATTGGCGGTATCCATGTGGGCCGAACCCGCCGCCGCGCCGGCATCTATGACCAGCGCCGCACGTTCAGCCGCAACAGACGCCCCGCTGCCAACCACGCCCAATGTCATTCTCATCGTGCTCGATACGACCCGCCGTGACCACCTCGGCGTCTATGGCCACACGCCGACCCTCACGCCGCGGATCGACGCCTTCGCCAACGACGCCGTCGTCTACGAAGACGCCTACAGCACCGCCCCGTGGACCGTACCTTCGCACGCGTCGATGTTTACCGGGCTATATCCCATGTCGCACGGATGCACGCACGAGCATCACCTGTGGCTTGACGAACGGTTCTTGACCTTGTCGGACCGCCTCGATGTGCTCGGCTATCAAACCGTCGCCCTCAACAGCAACCCTTATGTGATGGAGACGAACCTGCTTCAGGGATTCGACACCGTGAAATATCTGGTCGGCGATTACGAAAACCTTGCGGTCCATGGGCTGGCACTGACGATCGGTATTCCCGAGCGCTGGGTCGACAAGGGCGGTTCGGAAGCTGTCGACGAGCTCAACACATGGCTTAGAAAGACACGCAATCCCAATAAACCGTTTTTCCTGTTCATCAATCTGTACGAAGGGCATCGCGAATATGTACCGCCGCGCAGCGTGCGCGGTGGGCTCGACGCCGCCGGCATCAGCACATGGCAATTGGCTCAGTTCTGGGCGGGTTTCAATCCGAACTTGTTGCAACTAACGCACGAACGGGACAAGCACGCGCAGGAACTCGTGCAGAAGCTCTATGCGGCTGAGATGCGCTATCAGGATCGAAAGCTGGGTGAGCTGCTGGACATGCTCGATGCGCGGACCAACCTCGACCATTCGCTCGTGATGATAACCGCCGATCACGGCGAGAACCTTGGCGAAGAAGGTCGCTGGGAACACCTGCACGAAATCAACGACACGCTGATCCATGTGCCGTTGATCGTTCGCTACCCGGATAAGGAATACGCGGGTTCTCGTCAGGCGGGGATGTGTCAGCTTGTCGACATCATGCCCACGGTCTTCGATGTGCTGGGTCGTGGTGATGATGTGAGTACGTTGCCGGGTCGATCCCTTCGCCCGAGCGCGTTCGAGCCGTACGAGGCGGTGTTCGCCCAGGTCGCCCCCTACTACCTGCATTTTCCGTTCATAGAGTCAACCCTCGGGTTCAAGGCCAACCTAGATCATTTCAATCGCTACCGTCGCGTGATTCGATCCGGCGACATGAAGTACATCTGGGGATCGGACGGTGTGAACGAGCTGTTTGATATCCGACGCGATCCCACCGAATCGACGAACATGATCGCCGACCAACCGGACGTAGCCCGTGACCTGCGCGAACGTCTGACGACCTGGTGGAAGACCCAGCCGAGATATGAACCTCCACCGCCATCCAAAAACCCCCAAGAGGGACGATCCGAACCGCTCGATTTCAACCGGCTGCGCAGCCTCGGTTACATCGGCGGATAACACAGGACCGGCCTTCAACCCTGTCCCTTCAGATATTCGTAACGGATTGCGCGCCCATCAGTGTAAACGCTGCCCATCACGGTATGTGCCGCCCAACATCCCGGGAAGGTTAAGGTG
>CAZWWW010000072.1:0-9757 GCA_964637715.1 uncultured Phycisphaeraceae bacterium
GCATGGTCGAGGCAGGTGAACCCCCCCGGCATAGCCGGGGGAACCATCTGCCCTACCTTGAATCCGCCTAACCTGTCATGGACCCTGATTGAGTCGTCATGAACGGGCTGACCGAAATGACCAACTGGGGCGTCGACCTGATTGACGTCCGCAAGACGTACGGGCGCAACGTACACGCCCTGCGCGGAGTCAACATCCAGGTCGGTCGCGGCGAGATTTTCGGTTTGCTTGGTCCCAACGGCGCCGGCAAAAGCACCCTAGTAAAAATCATGATGACGGTGGTCAAGCCAACCCATGCGCTGGGAACCATTCTGGGTCGACCCCTGGGCCACCGGGGCAAGCTGGAACGCACCGGCTATCTGCCGGAAGACCATCGGTTTGCCGAACATCTTACCGGGGCACAGGTGCTAGATTTCTACGGGGCGATGGCCCGGGTGCCCCGCGCAGCACGTCGCCGGCGCGCCGCAGAACTGTTGGACGTCGTCGGTATGACGCCCTCCGTCTCGACCCGCGTATGTACCTATTCCAAGGGTATGATGCAGCGTCTGGGCATCGCCCAGGCGCTGATGAACGATCCCGATCTCGTCGTACTCGACGAACCCACCGACGGTCTCGATCCCGTGGGACGGCGCGACGTGCGCGAATTGCTCCAGGACCTGCGCCGCCGGGGCAAGACAGTTTTTCTGAACTCGCACCTGCTGAGTGAGTTGGAGATGGTGTGTGATCGGGTGGCGATTCTGGTCGAGGGCCTGGTCGCGCGGCAGGGGACGCTGCAGGAACTTACCGAACACACCGTCGAATACCGGGTATCGTTTCAGGGCGACGTATCGCGCCTCGCGGAAAAACTCCGGGCGATGAACGTGACCCTCGACGGGCACGTCGCCACCCTGCGCGGGCACGACGCCGGAAAGATGAACGAGCTGATCGACGTACTGCGTGGCGCGGGCGTGTTGATCGAATCGGTTCAGCCTCACCGGTTCAGCCTGGAGGACGTGCTGGTCGAGGCCATGGGTCAACGGCAGGCGAATACCGATCCGCCGCTTGCCAGACCGGCGGGCACGTGAACTCCGCCTGCGATACATTGACGAATGCCTTTGCACCAACGAACAGTGGGATATAGATCCCCTACAGAGTGAAACCCCATGCAATTCCGGGCAATCGTCGTCGACAGCATCCGTGAATCGCTTGATCGCAAGATCTTCTGGGTGATCCTGATGATTACCGGGCTGGTCGTGCTGACGATGGCCAGTGTCGCCTTTAACGGCGATCGAGTCAGCTTTTTGTTTGGTCTGTGGGAAGCGACCACCGAACGCTTCAACCCGGTCACCAGTGTGGGACGTTCGCGCATTCTCGGTTTTGTCGTTTATCTGCTGTTGATGACCGGTCTGGGTTGGATCGGGACGATCCTGGCTGTGATCGCCACTTCCAGCTTTTTTCCCACCATGCTCCAGCGCGGTACGATCGACGTACTCGTTTCCAAGCCCATCAGCCGACCGCGCCTGTTCCTGTACAAATACATCGGCAGCATGGTCTTTGTGTTGATCCAGGCAACCGCCTTCATCGGATTGACGTTTCTGGTGATGGGATTTCGCTGGGGTCTGTGGGCTCCCGGTTACCTGTTGAGCATTCCGTTGATGGTGCTGCTCTTTAGCTACGTGTACTGTGTGTCCGTGCTCGTGGCGGTCAAGACGCGCAGCACCGGTGCGGCTATTCTGCTCAGTCTTGCCGCATGGTTCGTCTATTCCGCTCCGGCGACCGCACGGGACATGTTCGAGACCTATCCCGACCTCCAACAACACAAGCGCTTATACCAGACGATCAAGCTGGCCACGTGGATTCCACCCAAGACGGGCGACATTCCCTACATCGCCGCCAGATGGGCCCGTGCCGGTGCGAGCATCGACATTTTTCCCGATGAGCTGATGAGCAGCGGCGCCGGTTCGATGGAGCGGGAACAGCTCGACCGCGCACGGCAACTGGAACAGGAGGATCTCAAAAAGAATCCCTGGGTGTCGATCGGCTCATCGCTTCTGTTCGAAGCCCTCGTCGTCCTCTGGGCCATGTGGATCTTCACGCGGCAGGATTACTGACACGGTCCGAAGCGATAGCGCCGCATCCGGCGTATCCGCTGTATCCGACGAACGAGCCGACAAAGGGCTTTATGGGGTCGCACTGTGGCACCGGCATTCTATCGGCGTGGTCACGGGCGTTCGGGTGAGGCGGCGCCGTTTGTTGCGAGAATCGCTCCAGTCAAACCTCGATCGGAACAACAGACGCAATGGTTTACGAATCGGAAAACCACGCCTGCCCGCCCCAGCCGCGCATCGCCTACGTCATTACCGACCTCGACCTGGGCGGTGTGCCACTGCACCTGCGCCGCCTGGCGATTGAGATGCGATCGCGCGGGTTCGAGATAACGGTCGTATCACTGGCGGACCCGGGTCCGGTGGGCGATCGACTGCGCGACGATGGATTTGAGGTGCGAAGCTGTGCGGCACGAAGTCGGTGGGACGTGCGTGTCCTGACGCGACTCGCCGGTATCCTGCGCGACATCAATCCGGATGTCGTCCATTCATTCCTGTTTCACGCCAACGCGGCTACCCGATGGGCGGCGGCGCGGATCGGATTCCCCGCCGAGCGCGTCGTAGGCGAGATACAAACCGTCGAGATCGAGCGCCCGTGGCACCTGTGGGTCGATCGCTGTACCCACGAAGGCTGCCGCTTCACGATCGGCAACTCCCCTTCCGTAATCGAACACCTTCACAAACGCGCCGGCATCCCCCATGAACGACTGCGATTGATTCGAGGGGGGATCGATACGGCACACCTCAACCGGGCGCAGCCCGTGAACCGGTCCGCGCTCGGACTGACCTCCGGCGACAACATGCTCTTGTGGGTCGGGCGGCTCGATCCGGTCAAGGGTCTCACGTTTCTACTCGACGCCTTCGCCCGGTTAGACCATCGCCTTCGTGCCCATCTGTGTCTCGCGGGCGACGGACCCCTGCGAGAACGGCTCGAACGGCATGCCGATCGTTTGGCACTCCATGACCGCGTACATTGGCTCGGACCCCGCCAAGACATCCCTCATCTGCTCAAAGCGTGTGACGTCTTCGTCCTTCCGTCGCGCACTGAAGGACTGCCGAACGCCCTGCTTGAAGCCATGGCCGCCGGATGTCCCATCGTCACCACCGACGTACCGGGGTGCCGCGATCTGATCCACCATGAAGAGACGGGCCTATTGGTGCCATTTGGTGACACCCACGCATTGGCGGCCGCGATCCACATACTGTGCGTTGAGCGAGATCACGCACAAGGGTGGGGACAACGGGCGGCTCAATCCGTGGCCACGGAGTGGCGCATCGACGCCATGTTCAATGCCTACCAATCGACCTACAACGAGATCATGGGTTCAACCGCCTTCGACCACGGATCGTGATCGGGCCCAACACCGACGTCATCCTGACGACCTCCAACCTCCTGATATTTCAACCGCAACGAGCGTCTGTGTGGAACACCGATTGCTGAATGTTTTCCAGTGGTTCATGTCCTACAAGCCCTAACCACGGAGGTGTTGCCATGACAAGTTCTCCGGCATTCCAAAAAGCCACACTGGCCTTTATCCTCTCCTTCCCGTTTCCCTTCCTGACCGGTTGTGTAGACGTCTCTCCGCCCCCTCCCGCGCCGCCACCGCCTGCCCCACAGCCGACCACGCCCGTCGTTTCGTCGCTCGACTGTTCGCAATGTCACACGGACGCCTCTGCCCGTTGGCGCACCAGCGCTCATGCCAACACGCAGGGAGATGTTGCCATGGAGCTGGCCGAAGAACGCGCGCAGCAATCGCCCGCCGACGTCATAGACGGGGACGATCCGGAAAGCTGCATCGCGTGCCACGGTCCCGCGGCGATCCTCGCAAACGGCGGCATGAGTGAAGTAACCGCGTTGAGCTACTTCTTCACGATGACCAACGGACAGTTCACCCCGGATACGAATATCAGCCATGAAGACCAATGGCCGGATATTGATTGTACGACGTGTCATAATGTACCCGTCGATCACCCGGCGACTTTGCCGGTCTTGTCTTTGCTCGATTCCACGACGGGTACATACACCTCCCCCAAAACGGCCAGCAGGCTCTGCGGTCAGTGCCACGGCAATCTACGCTTTGCTGACACCGATCACTTGACCTACGACGCGTGGGCGGGCAACAACCATAACGATACGCAAACCGATGTCGCTGCCGAACTCGCCGAAGAGCGATCCGGTCAGACGCCGGATGAGGTCGTAACCGGTGATGACCCCGAGGATTGCATCGCATGCCACGCGCCGACCGCGGTCCTGGCCAACGGCACAATGACGGAAACAGAGGCGCTGGACTATTTCTTTACCTCGACGAACGGCGTTTTTACGGAGGAAACCGCGCCGGCACACGCCGACGAATGGCCCCATGTCGCCTGCACCGCCTGCCATGATCCCATGGCTCCGGATAGCCCGGCGTATTTCAACGCGTCCACGAAAAAGTATGAGTCAATGCAAAACGCCAGTACGCTGTGCGGGCAATGCCACGGGAACCTTCGTTTCGCCGATACCGATCACCTCAGTTTCAACGTGATCCGCGGCACGGGCGCGATGGGCGTACCCGACGATCAGACGATGCCCGGCATCTCCTGTACCGATTGCCACATGTTCGCGAGCAACGTGGACGGCAGCAACTCGGCCATGTTTCACGGGCACAGCTTTGCCGTCACCGTTCAAGAGCCAGACGGTTCGAGCACGACCGCCTGCACGCATTGCCACGAAACGTTTGATACGGAGACCGCCAACGGCATCATAGACGAATGGAAGTCGAGTTTTGAATCGCTGGACGCGACCGCACAGGCCAACGTCTCGGCGGCTGCTCAGGCCATGATCGGCGTTGTGGATGAAGCCCTGCAAGGTGATCTTGAAGAGGCACAATTCAATCTGAACTATGCGGAATCTGACGAAAGCGGCGGCGTCCACAACCACAACTATGCCATGGCGCTACTCAATGACGCCAATGACAAAGCCCTTGGCGTGTTGTCCGCGGTGGAGCCATAGCGACGCTGATTTGAAGCAGACAAAGGAACAGTGGCTTTCTCACCGTTTCTCGAGCGTGCCCGAAGAGCCCGTTACCGGTCTGCGGCGCCGAGGGAGCGGTGGGGCGCCGTCCACGAAAACGAGTCCCCCCCTATGAACTCCTGACGTCCGGGGTCCGAAATGAGGCAGACAAACACGGCCGATTCGATCCCCGGTTCGCAAAGCCGTTCCATCGCTACATATGCAACCCGCCATTGACGTTGATGACTTCACCGGTAATGAACGACGCGGTGGGACTCGCCAGAAACCGTACCGCGATGGCGACTTCGTCCGGTGTGCCGAGGCGGTGGATCGGCGTCAGCTTACGCACCACGTCAAGCGATTCTTCCGGAACACTGGCGGTCATGTCCGTCTCAATAAACCCCGGCGCGATCGCGTTGACCGTCACGCCCTTGTGTGCGACTTCGCGGGCGAGCGACTTGGTGAACGCAATCAAACCGCCCTTGGCCACCGCGTAGTTCGACTGACCGAAGTTGCCCATTTGGGCAACAATCGAAGACATGTTTATCACCCGCCCCCATTTCATCTCCACCATGTTCGGCAGAATCTTCCCGGTCAGATTAAACGCACCGTCGAGATTAACAAGAAGCACCTCGTGCCACTGTTCCGGGCTCAGCTTGAGAAACGAGCGGTCGCGCGTAATGCCGGCGTTGTTGACCAGAACCTGAATAGGGCCCAACGCGTCCTGAGCCTTATCGACCATCGCCCGACACGCTTCGCGATTCGAGACATCCGCCTTGAGCGCGATCGCGCGACGCCCGAGTTTCTTGATTTCCTCAACCACCGCGTCCGCCGCGTCGACGTTGGATAGATAATTGACCACGACATCGCTGCCGGTCTTGGCCAACATGATCGCGCTGGCGCGGCCGATACCGCGCGACGACCCCGATACCAGACTAACCTTTCCTTCGAGATCCATGACGTTCCTTTCCAATCGAAGATGTGTGACTACAGCAATATCCGTTATTGTGTATCGCCGTATCGAGTCGATTCGCCGGATGAAACGATGATTCGACCGCTACACAAAAATAGAGCTTGCTCTAGGGCATGCGCTCTTCGTGTGCATCGCCGTATCGAGCTCATCCACCGGGCGAAACAGTGATTCGATCGCTACACAAAAACAGAGCATGCTCCGGCTGTGCGTGTCCATCGCGTGGCCATGACCGGCTCAACCCCGATTTCGATTTTGCGGTCCTGTGCGCGGCATGTCAACGAGCGCGCCGGTCACTTGAGCGTAACCACAGGTAAGTCCGACCCTGTGTAGTAATGGGATATGGCACCCGGGCGTGTTGTGCAGATGCGAAACGGGCACCGCCTTGATAGGGATGGCTTCGTGCGTCGCCTGAGTGAGAAGGCGTTATCCCCCCCGATGAAAAGTGGTCACCCCTCAACAACGGTTGCTTCGCACGGACCGACCGCTACGCGCGCGGATGCCACCCCGCATCCGCCCAGAGCTGCCCGCTGATGGACGAATTGCGCAGGAGAAAAAGAATAGCGTTGGCGATCTCATCCGGTCGGATCAATCGACCAAGTTGCGTGTTGGGAAGAACCTGCTCGTTGATTACGTCTTCACCGAGGGCGCGCACCATCGGCGTGTCGGTGAATCCGGGGTGAATGATCGCACAGCGGACCCCGTAATAGATGGCCTCGATCGAGAGCGTCGCCTGCGCACCCTCTAAACCCGCCTTGGCTGTGGAGTAGGATATCTGACCGCGGTTGCCCGCCGATGAGACCGAACCGATCAGCACGATCGCACCCTGCACCAGTTCCTCATGCACCCACTTCTTCAAGCCTCTGCGGGCCCGGTCCATCGCGACCGACGCAACGGTCTGCAGCGCCCAGTAAATCGGCGCGAGCAAATCGACGTCGATCACACGGTGGAAATCGGCTTCGTCGTAAATGTTGGGTTGAGGGGTTCCGTCCCCCTTTTCAATCCGAACGGCCAACCGGTCGCGCGTGATACCCGCCGCCGGCACACAAAGACTTACACAATCATACCGGCGCTCAAGTTCCGCAAACACCCGGCGGCGGAATACGCTGTCCACGACGTCGCCGCGAAACGGAATCATAACCTCGCGTTCGGCTTCCCGGTTCATCTCGGCGCAGATGGTCTCGATGTCCGGCGTCATGTCCACCACGCCCACGGCCTTGATACGCTCGCGGGCCATAAGCTGGCATGTCGCCCGACCGATACCGCTGGCACCACCGGTGATAACAGCAACCTTATTGTCGAGGTCCATAGCTTACCCTTCCTTGAAAGCCTCTAGTCAGCCGAGACCGTCCGTGGCGCGGCTGAGTTTTTGCTCATCGACGCCTGCACGAACCCGCGCCCGATTCTTCACCACGCTCCGAGGCCTGGTGCACCGCAACAAACGCAACGATCAGTCCTCGTCGACCAATCGTTCCGAACGTTTCTCGAGCCATTCAACCGCCCCGGGCCACAATTCCCGGTTCGCCTTGGAGCCGACCGCCATTCCGATATGACCGGCGGGGAATTGGACCGCCTTGCGATCCTGCGAACCCACCGCGTCGTTAAAGGGAAGACTCTGCCCGCACGGTACGAGATGATCGTGCTCCGCGACAAGGTTGAGAATCGGGCAGGTGATGTTGCGCAGATCGACAAGACGGTCTCCGATCCGAAGACGCCCCTCGATCAGGCGGTTTTCCTGCATGCAATACTTAACGAACTCACGAAACATCTCACCCGCCACGGGGATGTTGTCGTTCAACCAGGTTTCCATGGCGAAAAAGTTTTCGAGGTACTTTTCGTCCTCCATCTTCTCGTAGAAGGTGACGTACTTTTCGACGAGGCTCGAAACCGGTTTGAGCAACAGGAATGATCCCTGCAACATCTCCGCCGGCATGTTTCCGTAGGCATCGATCAACCGGTCCACGTCAAAGACGTCGGCGTCACACCATTTCCCCAACAAATGATCTTTGTTCGACCAATCGACCGGCGCGGCCAGCAACATCAGGTTCCGCACCTTTTCGGGGTGGAGGGCGGTATACATGGCCGACATGCTTCCGCCCATGCAGTAACCGAGTATGTTCACTTTGTCACACCCGCTACGCTCGCGCATGTGATCGACAATTTCATCAAGGTAACCCTCGATGTAGTCTTTCATTCCGAGAAACCGATCCGCGTGCGTGGGAACGCCCCAGTCAACATTGTAAGTATCGAATCCCCGGTTCACAAAGTGCGCCACGACGCTCTTGCCGGGGCGTAGATCGAGAATGTAGGGGCGGTTGACCAACGCGAACACGAAAATCAGCGGTGTCTTATAGCGTTGTTCGGTTTCCGTGGCGTAACGCAACACGCGCACGCCGTCGCGTCGAAACACCGTGTCCGTCGGCGTGGCACCGACGCGCGTTTTTTGTGCAATCTCAATCGCCCTGGGCAGCGCTCCCATTTTGTGGGTGAACGATTGCCAGAGGTTTGCCATATCACTCTGGTTCGTCGTCCAGGGCCAACAGGCTGTTTCGCTCGTGGCGGTTGTCATTTCGAGCCCCCTTTGGTCGTGCTTTTCTTGCCCGCGTCCGCGCTGGCCGACTCGCCCCGCCGGGTTTCCATGGCCTCGACGCGGCGGGAAAGATCGTCGACACGCTTGAGCACACGCTCTTCGAGTCGGCGAACCGCAAGCAGGATGGAGTCGGTGTCGTCCTGCGAAGGCATTTGATACGTCCGCAGCGCCGTGGTCAGAAACTGATTCATCTGCTCACGAAACGTGAGGGCGTTGTCCATCGACTGCTTCATCGCCTTCAGGAACGCCTCTGACTTCATGTACTCTTCGCACTGGCGTTCCCAGGCATCGAAAAAAGCCTGCCGCATCTGTTTGGAAACTTCTTCACCGGACGCGCCGAACGTCGTCCCTCCGGCGGCGCCCACGCGCGACATGGCATCCGTCCAGAACTTGGTAAACACATCCGCGGCTTGACCGGGCGAACCGGCGTGATTGTTCATCGCAGGGCTACTCCCTTAGTGGGTTGACGTTCCATGTCGCTCGTGCTCCGTCATGAACCGAATGACGAGACTTTTCGTGCGCGGCGACACCAGACGTGCGTCTCCGTGCTGATCTTCCGAACAACGACGGACACACGGGTCCGCCCGCACACCCCGGGGCAGATCAGCCCGCAACCCACCGGGTTCTTTCCGGTGCGGCGCTGGGGTGTCAGCATCGCTCGACGGCGATCGCGCTCGCCTCGCCTCCGCCGATGCACAAACACGCGATGCCGAGTCGTTTGTCCCGATCTTCGAGCGCTCGAATCAACGTATTGATGATCCGCGCCCCGCTCGCGCCGATCGGATGGCCTATCGCAACCGCGCCACCCGCTACGTTTACCTTGTCTCGATCGAGTTTCAATTCACGGATCGCCACCAGCGGCACGACGGAAAACGCTTCGTTGATTTCGTAAAGGTCTACGTCCTGCGGCTTGATCGAGAGTTTGTCGCACAGGGCGCGAATGGCGTGGATCGGCGCGATACTGAACCAATCGGATTCCATCGCGGCGTTTGTGTGCCCGAGGATGCGCGCCGCCGGTTTGAGACCCAGCGCGTTCTTTTTCTCTTCGGAAAACACAACCATCGCCGCCGCACCATCGCTGATCTTGGATGCGTTGCCCGCCGTAACCGTACCATCGGGAC
>CAZWWW010000073.1:0-9570 GCA_964637715.1 uncultured Phycisphaeraceae bacterium
GAAGTCGATGCGCGCACCTTCGTGCCACCAGCGGGGGGGCGTAAGGTGCTGCAACAGCTCCGGTGTGATCCAGGAAAAGTCATCGCGATACAGGTTATCCTCGAGGAAGGTCAACGCCCGGCGTTGCAGCTTGGGGTCGACCACCTCAAACGGAGTTGGCGCGCCCGAATCGCCTTTGTGCGCCCGGCTTTCATATTGACCACCGATGTACCGCCCGACGTAGTTCAACAGATTCAACCGCTCAAAGACCATGCTCTGGAAGCTTGAGCGCAGGAAGTACCAGCTTTCACCGTCCTTCACGCCCCAGTCGAGTATGTTCTTCATACGATCGTTGATGAGCGCCATGCGCGCCTCGGCCCACTCCATCGGGTCGCTGCCCATGTCAAACCGGTTCGAACGCGGGTCGGGCGACAACGCGGTGGTCTCCTCGTCGGTCGCGTAGATCAACTCCGGTTCGGACGATCTCGATGCAATCGCCAACAGCATGTCCTTTTCGCCGCTCGGTGCGCCGCTGAACGCCGGACCCGACGGTTTACCCGGTTTCTTTGCGGCGTCGGTCTCACCTTTCATGTTGGCCATCTTCGCCTCGACGAGCTTGCGAATCTCGGGCGGCAATTTCTCGAGCATCTCCTTGGACACACCCGCCGGCGCACCCGCATCGTCCGCCGGTTTGTCCGAAGCCAGCTCAGCCTCTTTAGCTTCGTCCTTCTCGTCAGACGGAGACGCCTCATCACCGCCGGCGGGTTTATAGGTTCCATCCGCAGGCCGGTACCCGTATTCAATCGCCCACATGTCATAAGGTCCGACCGTCGGCGTAATAAAATGTCCCTCGGTGGCCTTGTCTTTGAAGAAAAGCGACGGGTTGTAGTCCATCACCGAGCCGACCAGCGGTTCGCCCGTACCGCGACGTTTCTTGATTTCTTCGATGCTATAAATCGTGCTGGCTTTGAAGTTGTGGCGCAGACCCATCGTGTGCCCGACCTCGTGCATGACGACCTCTTTGATCGTGTCATACAGGAACGCGTCGATCACTTCCTTGGGCTGACCAGCAAGCACCGCGTGCGCGACAGCCATCTGATGCTCCATGCCCTCGGCGTAGTCGCATCCGATGTGCCCCTGCTCCCACATACGCGTGCGCATCGCGTCGCGCAGGGCTCGTTCCTCCTTTTGCTGTACGCCGAACGAAAAGGTTTCCCATTCACGGCCTGGGCGTTTCCATTCGGGGTGTTGGTTGAAGAAGGCGTTCAAAGCCGGGTCGCCATTCATCATCGCCATGGCTGTCGACGGAAGATTGCGCTCGGCGCTCTTTTCAAAAAAGCGAACCATGGCGTCGTCGAAGATGATGTCGGCGTCGTAGATCTCCCCGGTGAACGGATTCGCCCGGTGCGGGCCCATGGCGAACCCCACGCCCGCGACGATCCAACGGAAGAAGCTGTACCGCATATCCTCGGGATCGAGGTCCTTCCATTCATTATCATACGTCTGCTGGCGGACCTGTACCGCGTTCGCAAAGCCGATCGCCTCGAACGCCTTGTTCCATTCCAGAATACCGTCACGCACCGCACGGCGAAAACGAACCGGCACGGTTTTTTCGATGTAATAGACGATCGGTTTTTTCGGCTCACAGAGTTTCAGGCTGGGGTCGCGCTTTTCCAAAGGCCAGCGGTCGATGTAGCGGTTGAACAGATCGCGGGCATTGGTCGGTCGGCTCCAGTCCTGATTCGTCGTGAGGAAGTAACCGACCCGATCGTCGGCGATGCGCGGCTTGTAGTCGGTTTTGGGAAGTTTCCAGAAGCTGTAGTGGACCTGCTTCTTGTCATAAGAACCGGGCGGCGACATGCGGCCCATCGCCAGGTTCACGCCGATCTCAACATTCAAATCAAAGGCTTTTTTCTTCACCCATTCGCTCAGCGCTCGGTTGACGCCGCCACCTCCAAACCTGTTACCGCCTCCCATGAACGACATCCACGCAATGTTCGCGAAATTGCTCTTGAGCAGCGGACCCAGGTCGATGACCGGATCGCCGCCGGACGCCAGGGTAAGAATCGGAACGGCTGTCCGAATGCGGTCGGGATGCGTACGCTTGACCACGTCGCTTACGGTGTCGCCCTTGTGAACAACAAACCGCGTCTCAGGCTCGACCAGGACCAGTTGCTTGTCATGCCGTTCCCATTGCACGACGTGCTGCTCGAGCGGGAAACCGGTGAAAAACCCGCCGCCTGAAAAGCTCATCGACAGCATGAACTTCTGACCGAGGAAGCTCGACGGAATCTGACACAGGAGCTTTTCCGAGTCCTTGTCTTTCGTTCCGGGCGGATAGGACCAGAGCGTGAACAACCCCTTGTCCGCGGTCATGTCTTTCGTAACATCCTCGAACTTGGGGAACGCGCCTTTGGCGTCCTTTCCGCCCCCTCCTGCATTCTTCATCGCCATCATGGCGGCGATGTCGATGGCCATCTCGTCATTCGACGGGTCAGCCTGAATCGGTGTCGACGCGATCGACAGTAACAAACCCAACAACACGCAACGTTTCATGGCAAGACTCCTGTACCAGCGACAACCCGTGCGCCCATACGCCGGGTGATTGACCGAATGAATAAACCTCTCTTGTGCCAGGCAACGGCACTATCCTTGAAAGACGTTTCCTTGGTTGGTGGTCATGTGCGCGCCGATCCGCAGGCGTGGGCGACATCCAAACGTTGGCTGGTCTCGTTGGGTATACTGCACAAAAGTAGATTTTGTTGTTGTGCAGTCATCGAATCCCGGTTCGTTCCCATAGGTCGTCTCGAAACCACTGTACACCATAGAATAGAACGTAATAGAGCAAGCTCTCTTTGTTGTGTAGCGGTCGCATCACTGTTTCATCCGGTAGAACAACTCGATTCGACGATACGCAACATCGGCAAACGCTCCAGCCTGACATTCTACATGAATCGGACACCAAGCACCCCTTATATGTCGGGTCTGCGCGTCGATTTCAGTCAAGGGATGTCGGAGAATGTCGGGCCGCCTCGGACCCGGGAAAGACGCGTACGTCGCAACCGCGCGACCCGTGCGCGTATCACAAGCCGTACCCATTAAGACCGGATGGAGGCGCCTCAATACTGGTACGACTGACGCGCAGCCCGTACCAGTGTTATCATCGCCGCCCGAGAAGGTGATTCCGAGTCTATGATGAACGCCTATCGGCGCTCGGTGACAAACTGCGTCTCGCACAAACCGCGATAGAGCGTGCAGCGGTCGAACAACGCGCTGTGCGGACCGACGTCGACGATGCGCCCGGCATCCATCACCACGATCCGATCGGCGAATTGAATCGTACTAAGTCGATGGGCAATGATGATGGTCGTGCGATCCGTGGCGAAGTCACGCACCGCCTGCTGAATGTTCAACTCCGACTCGGAGTCCACCTGACTGGTGGCTTCGTCAAAGATAAGAATCGGCGCGTTACGGCAAATGGCCCGGGCGATGGCGATGCGCTGCCGCTGTCCGCCCGACAGCGTCGTACCGCGTTCGCCCAAGTTACAGGCATACCCGCCCGGTATGTTTCGTATGAACTCATCGGCAAACGCCCGGCGCGCGGCCTCCTCGGCACGATCGGTAAGATCGGAGCCGGCATCCTTCACCGCGCGGGCTGATCCGAGCCATTGCCCGTTGCGCAGTCCGTAGGTGATGTTGTCCACCGGCGTGCCCGCAAAGATAATCGCGTCCTGCGTCACCAGGCTTATCTGGCGACGAAGATCGGCCAGGCGCACCGTGCGGATGTCCTGTCCATCAAACAGAATGCGCCCTTCGCTGGGATCAAAGAATCGCGGCAACATACTGACCAACGTGGTCTTTCCCGAGCCGTTGGGCCCCACAACCGCCAGCGTCTCACCTTTTTGAATGGATAAGTTCACCCCACACACCGCGGGGGTTGAGGCTCCGGGATAGGTGAAGCTGACGTCGACCAGCTCGATCGAGCGCTCCAGCGGTGCGACGCGCGACAATGACGCATCCTCATGACGCTGCTCCACGGGCTGATCCAACACGTCAAAGATGCGCGCCGCCCCGGCGGACGAACGTTGGACCCGCACGTACACGTCGGTAATCTTGCGCAACGGATCGAACAGCATGGACAGGACCACGCCCAGCGTCAGAAAATCGGCGACGTCCACCTGATGGGCCAGCACGCGACTCGCCAGCCACACGGTAAAGCAACTGCCGACCACGATGGCCAAGCTTTCGATCGACGGGCTGATGAGCGCCTGCATCTTGGCCAGCTTTAGCTGCTGTTTGAACATCTTGAGATCAAGCCGCTTGAGACGCTCCTGCTCGAACTCCTCGGCGGTGTACGCCTTGACCACACGCAGACTTTGCAGGCTCGTGGTCAGCGCATCAATCATCCGCCCGTATCCCAGGAGCAGCTTATGGTTCGCTTTTTTCACGCTGCGCCCCACGAGCCAGAAAATGCCCACGCACAACGGAACCGCCACCAGTACCGTGACGGTAAGCCGCCAGTCGAGAAACAACGCCAGGCTCAACAGGAACACCGCACGGAGCGGCTCGCGCAGGAACTTGCCGAAAAAGGCGATCAGACCCCGCTGGATTTCCTGAATGTCCTGCACGAAGCGGGCGACCAAATCGGACGTCGATTGCTCCGCAAAGAACGACATGGGCAACCGAAGCGTGTGGGCGTACAACTCGAACCGCAAACGCATCAGCCCCCGCAAGACCGCCTGCGCAATGAGCACTTCCCCCCAGTAGCGCAGAAGATTCGACACCAATACAAGCATCAGCACGCCGCCCAGGATGTACTCCAGCGTGCGAAGCTTCCCGGCGGGTGTGTCGGCGTCCGCCGGAATCCACGCCCCCGCCGCCCGCGCAAGCCGAACCTTCCATCCCGGTTCAACGGGCGTGAGCGCCGCGCGCGTACGCCGTCCCTCGTGCTGAACGATGACATCGAAGGATGCCCCAGCCGGGGCGTGCGCCACGTCGTGCAAGAGCGCTGAAACAGGCACACCGTCAACACCGGCGAGTGCGTCGCCGACCTCCACGCCCGCTGCGGCGCGACGGGCTTTGTGATGAACACCTACGACGCGCACCACACCGTCTTTGTTCGGTGAACTCAGGGCAAGACCAAGACGCTCACCCGCGACGCTTCGATCCACCCAACCCCGCAGTCCTTCCTCTTCAAGCAGCTTGTCCGGGCTCTCGAACGCACCGGCCAAACTGACGGTATGAAGACCCGCAAAGACAATCGTCAGCAACACACCGGCAAGCAAATAGCGCCGAAAAGGCCAAGCAAGCGCCACCATGCGCCGAAAGTCGCGCGGACGAAACTCCGGCGCCGCCGACCGTTGCTTGGTGTGTAGTGAAAGAAGCGTACGATTCATAAGTCTCGTCGCGCAGGGTCTGCACTGGGCACGTTCCACCACCGCCTGAGCCGCGGGATTCCGCCTCCCCGAACGCCCGGCTCACCGTCATCCAACACCGCCGACCGTGCGACCTCGGCTCGCTTTCTGCTCTTGTGGGTCGCCCTATCGAGTCCTTGTCTTTGTATCTGATGGAACAATGATGTAATCGCTAATGGCATGATGAGGCTGTCCTGGAGTTCGCGGTGAGAAACGTGTCCGCCTCCGTCCTGCTCATACCCCCTCCAGTTGCCCCGCGCCCACCGAAAGCGATGTAGCTGCTGACCCGATGGACCCCGCCACCCGTGCGTAAAGCTTCGTGTAATCGACCGCTACAACATCAGCATCGCACACTCGACGCGCCGCGTCCCGAGCCCGACGCCCCATAGCCCGCCGCGCCTCGTCCGTCATCGTCAACAACCGACGCAAACCCTGCTCGATAGCGACGCGCGACGGCTCACAAGAAACAACGTAATCGCCTACCCCGTCCGGGGTAACCGGCGGCGTCGCCAGAACCGGCACACGCGCCGCCAATCCCTGTAGCACCGACGTGGGACACAACGAACGCCGGGCCACACAGACCAGCGCATCGGCCCGAGCAAGCCATACGCGCTGCGCCCCCACATCCGGCGCACGAACGAAACGCACGCGATCCGCCCCCCCCTTGCGACGAACAGCCGCTTCCATCTGCTTGCGCCAGTCAGCCACTTCGGGTCCGGCGAACACGACCTGCCAGCCGTCCGCCGCCGCTCCACAGGCTGCCAGCGCCTTCAAGAGCGACACACCGCCCTCCATCGGATCGATCGCACCCAGCACCAGCAACACCCGTCCATCCGCCGGCTCATCCGGTAGACCGGGACAGGTCTCAAGGGCTGCATAGGCGCCAAAATCCAAACAGGGTTTCATCACCTCGACGGCAAAGCGAAATCGCTGTCGCTGAAGCGATTCGCGTTCTCCCTGATTGACCGCACCGATCAACGACGCACCGGCCACCGCACGGGTTTCACGCCAGACGCCACGCCATCTGTCAAACAGACCAACGCGCCGCCCCAGGCCCTGCGAAAAGGCACCATAAGGTGATATCACATAAGGTATCCGCCCGCACCGCGCCGCCTTGGCCGCGTTAAGCGAAGTTTGGTCACCCCATCCGTGGATATGCACGAGATCGCAACCGCCAAGGGCCTCGTTCAAATCAGCCGCCGCATAAACGACAGGCACCGAATCCTGACCCGAGTCCGCAACCCCCGTCCGGGCCAGAATCCTTACATCAAGACCACAGCGCACCAGCGCATTCCTCAGCGCGCGCACCGCTACCGCGATCGAACCGGCCTGCGGCGCGAACGACTCGACGACATGTAGAATACGAAGATCCTTCACGACGCGGGATTGTACGACAGACCCGATCGATTCGGAAGCAGGGACGATAGGCCATACCGCCATCAGCCTCTTCCGGTGGCCGGCGTTTCCGGGAACCGTCAACACACCAAGCACGAGGCCATCACGAAACGCTCAAGAAACGCTTACGAGACGCCCACCCGGCGAGGTTCCCGCTCGCCCCAGATCCCCTCCTCATTGCCTTGCCTGAACGACACTTTCAAAGCCTCAGAGCCCACTACGCCCCGTTAAACCCATCCAGCTTGTTGTGCTTTCGCTTTGCAGCCCGCCGGTTGTAGGCGTGAGCCTGCGCAGACACCGTTCGAAGCACCTCGCGCCAACCCACCGCCGTACCTCGGATCGACGTCAACAGGCAGCGCACAAAGCGCGCACCGTCCGTTGTGGTCACCAGGGGGTAGCTCAGAAGACTCGCCCCGAGACGAACGACGGGTCTCAGGTTTAGCGCTGCTGAGCGCCGCCGCCGAAACAACCCGTCAAGATCCACAAGCCACACGCAGGCGTCGTCCCGGTCCCATTGCGTCAGGAGTATGTTGGAGGCCTTGAGATCACGGTGATACCAATCGGATCGCTGCAATCGAGCGAACAGCTCCGCCACACGAAGAATGATCCGATCCTTTACACGCCGCAGCGCACCCGGCTCGACGCGCGGCAAGCCCGTCAACGCAATCCCGTCCAGGTCCGTCAAACCAGAAATGAACGGACATACCAGCCAATCCTCACGGCGCGACCCACGTCGCTCAAGAAGCGCGAGCGGAACGGGGGTCTTGATGCCGTCTTGCAACAGCGCAAGCGCCCGACCGAAATTACGCCGCGCCCGCGTCCCGCGCAGCAGCGCACTCAAACCGCGCCGCCACCCACGCGGTCTGCTCTGCTTGGCCACCACGCGCGTCGTGGCTCCCTTCCAGGACCACCGGGCTGCAAGCACCTCACCACCGTCGGCGTATTTCAACAACGCGTATTCACTCAACGCGGAGGGCCCTTCTATAAGCGGCTCCAGGAGCGCCCGCCAGTCGGCATCGTCCGGGGGCGCCTTTTCCAAGTCAGGCAGCAGTGCCATACCATGACACGTTGCCAACACCTGCGCCAACCACCCGTCGCACAATGCAAGCGACCTGTACCGGCACACCGCACTACTCGGATCAACGGTTTCGGTCGGCATCGACAAACGGCGTCTCCGTGTCGCGGACGAGGTCCTATCCTGTACAGCGTGTACCATGACGGCGCTTCGACCCGCGAACCTATACCCGCGCGATCTTCTCACTATCCACACCGGCTCTGCGCACCAGAAACCGGAACAACAACACGAGAACGGCACCAGCCGGATCAAACCTCTCCGGCGCGCTCCTGCCACGCCGCATCGACCTCGGACCGCTTCCGCTCCACTTCTTCGAGCTCCTCACGCAGCGCCGCCAGCGCGTCGGGATCACGACATACCCGCGGATCGCCGAAGCGCTCCTGCAGCCGGGCGAGCTCGGTTTCGTGCTCGATGACAAGCATCTCCAGTTCATCCACCGACATCCGATCGAACGGTGATGGGCGCGAGGCGGGCTTGGTTGCTCGCTCCTTCCGTTGCCGCTTGCGCGCGATCTTTCCGGCATTCGCCTCCGCGCGTCGGGACTCAATCTGCTCCACATAAAACGAATAACCGCCCGCATACATCGCCCACCCCTCGGGCCTCATCACCAGCAATCGGTTGACCGCCCGATCCAGGAAATAGCGATCGTGGCTGACGGCGATGATCGTACCGGGATAATCATCCAATGCGGATTCCAGCGCCTCGCGCGAGGCGATGTCCAGATGGTTCGTCGGTTCATCAAGAACAAGCACATCCGGTGACTGAAGAATCAACGTGGCGAGGCGAACCCGCGACTGCTCCCCGCCGGAAAGAGTCTCCATCCGCTTGAACACGTCGTCACCGCGAAAGAGAAACAGCGCCAAATAGTTGCGCGCGGCCTGTTCCGTCATATCCGCACGGGCCGCGCGCATCTCATCGAGCACGCTTCGCTGCGGATCCAGCGCACGCTGATCCTGCGCGTAGTAGCCGAGCGTCGCTCGTTGCTCGAACGCCACGCTGCCCGCCGTCGCCTCGAGCTCACCCACAATGATCCGCAGGAGCGTCGTCTTGCCCGTGCCGTTGGGACCGGTGATACCCAGGCGATCGCCGGCGGCGACGCGAAACCGAAGCCCCTCAAAGAGCCGCTTCTCTCCGAAACTCATCGCGAGATCGGTGCACCGCAGCACATCACCGGACGTAAGCGTACTCGGCGCAAAGCTCATACGCGACGTCGCCTGCGCCCGCACGTCCTCTGTGGCGAACTCACCCGCTTTCAGTCGCCGCTCAAGCCGCGTGCGCCGACCCTTGGCTTCCGCGCTGCGCTGTCCGGCGAGATGCTTGGCGATAAACGCGCGCTCATTCTTGATAAACGCCTGGTCCTGCTCAAACCGGCGCGCCGCCGTGAGTTCGCGAACCGCCTTGGTCTTCGCGTAATTCGTGTAATTGCCGGGGAAGTTTGTTACGCGGCGGCGTTCCAGCTCGAGAATCCGATCGCACAACCGGTCGAGCAGATATCGGTCATGGGAAATGATAACCGCCCCGCCCCGGTGACCGGCCAAAAACTTCTCGAGCCACCGCACCGCGTCCACGTCGAGGTGGTTCGTCGGCTCATCCATCAACAGGAGTGTTCGGTCCTCGAGCAACAACCGGGCGAGCGCCGCGCGGCAGCGCTGACCACCGGACAGCGTGGCCATTAATTGCCCGTGATCGCCCGGCGCGAACCCAAGC
>CAZWWW010000074.1:0-9557 GCA_964637715.1 uncultured Phycisphaeraceae bacterium
TCGGTCGCCCCGCTGGGGCTGAGGATGACCCGCCCGCCGATACTGTCATACACCCTTCGTCCGTGGTTTCCTTGCAAAGTATACACGATACCGATCGCCATTTCACGCTTAAATGATAGCGTATTCAACGTTTTTCAGGGACGACTAATGACGATTTACGCTGTGTGGCTCTCAGGCGAGTACGTTGCTCAACCCGTTGGTCTCAAAGGGGCGTACGGGTTGCAAACGCCTGGAAATCCAGCATCTACGACGACGAAGTGCCTGGGCCACAACTCCAATCGGTCAGCTTGCGTAAGGTAGATTCTTCATTGTTGTCCGGCCGTCCGGCGTCCTGAAAGGTTTGTTGGCATTGCAATGGGCCGCGGTTGTCGCGCGCGATTCGCACTTGCGCTAACCCGCGTTCCACCAATGACAGCCGCGAGTTGATGACCTGATTACCTTCAGGATTTGGGTTCCGATTCCACACGTTCCCGTTCCTGTTTTTGTCTTTGTTCTCGTTGGGGTGCCGGTTCAGAGACGTAACCTGACCCGCGTTTGATCGCTTCCACCATGCGCACCAGGTCGGGAAGGGAACGGGCCTCCATCTTGCGCATGACTTTGGCGCGGTGGATTTCAATCGTCTTGTCGCTTCGATTCAGTTCCTTGGCGATCTTCTTGTTGCCGAGTCCCGCGGCGACAAAATGCATGACCTCCGTTTCTCGCGGTGTCAGCCGGCGGACGCGCTCGAGCAGCACGCGGTGTTCTTGCGACGCTTCGCGTCGCCGTGCGTCAAGCGCCAGGGCGTCGTTGACGCTCGCGATGAGCTTGTCGTGATCCAGGGGTTTCTCAAGAAAGTCCACCGCCCCGCGCTTCATCGCCCTCACGACGCCGGGGGCGTCGGGAAAGGCGGAGATCATGAGTACGGGAATGCCGATCCCGCGCTCCGCCAAACACTCCTGCAGATCCAACCCGTTCATGTTGGTGAGACGAACATCGAGAATAAGGCAAGCGGGACGCCCGTCATCTCGGCCATCCAGAAAGGCCTCCGCCGAAGCATATGACTGAACCTGGAATCCATGCTGTTGCAAGAGCAAGGCCAACGACTCGCGCACGGATTGATCGTCCTCGATGACGAACACGTTCGATTTGTTTTTCATGGGGTCGCGGTCTCTCCCTTCGGCAGGGGAAGTTTCAAATGAAACACCGTTATTCCATCGCGCTCATGCGCGACGTACAATCGCCCTCCGTTGGCCTCAGCGATTGTTCTGCTTATCGCCAGACCCATCCCCAACCCCTCCTCTTTGGTGGTCACAAACGGATTAAACACTTGTTCGAAATGCGATTCCGGTATGCCGGGTCCCGAGTCCGCCACCGAAATGTCTACTGCGGAACTACCATCTCGACGGACACCGATCACGATTGTCGGACGTCCCACCGGCGACTCTTGAAGCGCGTCCAGTGAGTTGCGCGCAAGGTTAACGATGATTTGTTCAACCTGAACGGGGTCAACGTCGAGCCGGGGGAGATCGGTGTCGCATGTCACATTCATCGAAACCTGTCTGGCGCGCAGATCAAGCGCGATTAACCCCACCGCGTGATGAACGACCCGGGCGATGTCCGTAGCTACCCGGTTGGGCGTTTTGCCCGCGGCGAATCGGGAAAGCCCTTTGATGACAGACGCCGTGCGTTCGACTTGCTCAACGATCCGGTTGAGCAGCATGTGCATTCGGTCGTTCGATCGATCTCCGGTTTCGAGCCCGCTCAGCGCACTGTTTGCATAATTGGCAATCGCAGACAGCGGCTGCACCAGTTCGTGCGCGATACCCGTAGCCATCTCACCCAGGGTCGCGACGCGTGCCGCGTGTTGAAGTTGCTTGTCGCGCTCTTGGAGTTCCATCGCCGTCCGCTCTTTTTCCCGGGTTTCTCGGCAGGCGAACACAAGACGGGCGCAGACGTCTAGGAACGGCTGAAGGTAGCGTACGACGGCATCATCATATCCGTTCGGTCGGTTCGCGATGCCGACCATTCCGACGAGCACGCCCGCGTTAAAGAAAGGAAGACCGAGAAACGCCTTCATCGGCGGATACCCGTCGGGCGTTCCCCCCGCCCGAGGATCGTTGGGCACGTCGTTGGCGATGACCGGTGCCCGTGTGGTCATGACCCGCCCGAACAAGGTGTGCAGGTTGCGGAACTCGATACCATCCCGGGCGTGCGCGGCGTACAACGACCGTGTCTCGTCGTCCCAGGCGATGTTGGTGATCGCCCGCGTTTTGAGAAACGGTGTTCCGTCATCGTCGAACAGCACTTCCCCTATGAACCCGTATTCACTATCTGAAAGCTTGAACAAGTCGGTTAACATGCGATCGAACGTCGTGTTGACATCAGGGTCGGCGATGAACTGAGACTGGGCATCGGAAATCGCTTCGAGAAGCTTGTTCTTGGTGGACAACTCTCGCTCGAAGCGCTTCAACTCCGAAATGTCGCGCATGATCGTCGATACGAATTCGACCGCACCGTCCGTGCCGCGATGCGCGATAATCAACTGCGATACGGGCACGTCGGATCCGTCGATGCGTCGTACGGCTGTTTCACCGACCCAAACGCCCGTGCGCATGGCCGTCGGGATTCCTTCGTTCATAATGAGATCGTACGCCCAAGACGGATGGTGGTCCGCGATACGCAGGTGAGAGAGGTCTTCATTCGTGTCCGTCCCGACGACCGCGCGAAACGCCGTGTTTTCATAACGGACGCGCCCGTTCGGCCAGGCGACGCCGATGAAATCGGGCGACGCCTCAATGATCGCAGCCAACCGGGCTGCCCGCTCTTCGGCGTCACGGCGTCGCAACGCCGAGGCCAGCAAATGGGCAACGGATTGTAGAAAACTGATTTCGTCTTTGGAAAACGAGCGCGGTTTCGGCGTATGCGCTCCAAGCACGCCGAAGGCGTGATCGACACCGCCGATGATCACGCTGACGCCGGCGACGACGCCGTGCTCTGTGAGAAGCGGCGGACCGGAAAAGCGCGTTTCGGTGGAGAGCTCGCTGACGACGACGGGGTGATCGGAAAGCAGGGTGTAACCTGCTTGCGATCGATCGCCCGCCGGCACGCGCGCCTGACCAACCAGACCGTCGTGCCAGCCGACCCCCGCCTCGAGCACAAGCGCTTTACCGTCCGGCGAGCAACGCAGCACTTTGCACAGCGGCACGTGCAGTGTGGCCGCAACGCGCTCGGTGATCGTTTGCATCAACGAACGCACGTCGGTCGAATCCAATGCGAGTTGGCCCAGAATGGAGATTTCGGCCTGGAGGGTAACCCCAAGGCAAGGCGTGCTCTCCAGCACGCACTGACCTGTGCCCTGACCGCGTTCGTAGGATTTCTGCCGCATAGCTCGCCTTAACGTGTTCGCGGCGTCGAGTATTCGACTCATGGGATTAAGACGCAAACAGGACTACGTCGCGCGGTCCTGCAGGGAGTCGCGTCGTCGCATTCGCCAACCGCTGACGCAGACGGTTGTTACAAAGGCGACGCGTGGTGCGTCCCAATCACATATCGACTGTTCTATGCTGGAGGTATCGGTTATGCAACTACAATCTCTGAAAAATCACTGCGCGAGTGCCACTCATGCTGTCACTGTTTATTAGCGTCCAAGCGCTTGCTTGAACGGTGTCATCGCCTGACGCTTCTTCGTCCTGCTGTCAGCACTTCGTTGAGCGCCGTACAATAGTTGTTGAATAAATAGTGACTTGAGTTGCTCGTTTTCGGATTTCCGTGTACTTAGGTTGCCCCATGCAAGTGACTCAGGACAGATTAGAGACGATCGTACCATCCATGCACGCGCCCCTTTGTGCGTTTGCGGAACTTATCGCGGACATCGTGGGACGTACGCTGCACGCGCTGGTGTTGTTTGGCGATGTCGTGACAGCAGAGTTTAACCCCAAGCTGAGCACGGCGCGTAGCGTTCTCGTGCTCGGTCAGGTCGATCTTCGCACGCTTAACCGTCTGGGCGAGAAAGGAGTCAAATTCGGGTCCAGTGCCATCAGTGCACCGCTTATCATGACGCCGGGATACATTAGGGCGTCGCTCGACACCTTCCCGCTGGAATTGCTGGACATTCAGCAGCGTCATCTCGTGCTCTTGGGTGAGGATTGTTTCTCGTCCCTTGAGTTCAAGGACGCCGACCTGCGTCTTCAGTGCGAGCGTGACTTGAAGACGGCCTTGATCGGATTGCGTCAGGGGCTCCTCGCCTCCGCCGGAAACGACAAACTGCTCGGGGCGTTGGTCACCGACGCCGCAACCGGTTTGCTGCGCGTCCTTCGCGGTATGATCCGGATTCAAGGCGAGCGCAACGTGTTGTCAACAGAGGAGATGCTGGATCGTATCGAGCAACTTACCGGGGGCGGTCTTTCCGGTCTGCACGCGGCGTTGAATCAGAGCACATCGCCGGGGTGGGCTCGCTTCGAGACGTTTTACCGGGATGTCGAAACGTTATGCGCGACCGTCGACGCGTCGTGATCGTTTCGACGCGTCGTTCGCCTTTGTGAACAGAATCGCACACCTATGATAAAGTACGCGTGTTTTTCGGTGTTCCTTGCGATCATGCTGCTCCCGTCCTGGGTAGCCGGAGCGGTGACGGTGCGCGATCCGGGTACGTTCGTTGTCGATCGCGCCGGGATCGTCGATAAGACCAACGCCCGGCGCATCGAGGCGGTACTTCACGAATTGGAGAACAAGACAGGGGTTCAAATCAAACTGCTCACCGTCCCCCATTTGCAGGGTGAGGACGTGTTCAGCTTCGCGCAGCGCCACGCCGAATTGTGGAAGCTTGGTCAAAAGGGCAAAGACAACGGCATGCTCATCGTCATCGTTCCCAAATCCAAGGGTCAGCGCGGCCAGGCGCGGTTCCAACCCGGTTATGGGTTGGAATCCCTCTTTCCCGACTCGTGGTGCGGCTCGACGGTACGCCAGGCCATCGATGCCTACTTCAAGGCCGGGCGGTACGGGGACGGAGCCTGGTTTCTTGTTGTCAATGCGGCGAATAAGGTGGCACAAGCGGCGAATATCACCCTGACGGGCTCGGCGAACGTTCGATTCCCCGGTGCGCGCGGGCGGCGTGGACGAAGCGGTGCGGTGTGCGGCGGTTTACTTCCGCTGTTTGTCATGATCATGATCGTGTCGTCCGCCGGACGGCGGCGACGTGGGCGCGGTCGGTGGGGCGGCGGGGGGCTGTGGCAGGGGATGCTCATGGGTAGTATTTTGAGCAGCATGATGGGCGGGGGACGCTCGCGCTGGGGTGGCGGAGGATTCGGCGGCGGCGGGTTCGGAGGCGGATTCGGCGGCGGTTCATTCGGCGGAGGTGGCGGATTCGGAGGCGGTGGTGGTGGTGGAAGCTGGTAACACATGCGGATCGTGCGGGGCACGCGTAGCCAGACGGGCGACCTATTGCCCCGCGTGTGGTGCAACGCTCAGCATGAAGCGAGGTGGATCGATGACCTTCGGCAAGATATTGGTCGGGTTTCTAATTGTTGTACTTGTGGTCGGACTACTGGCCGGGGGCTGCGTGTACAGCGGGTACAACAAAGCCATCCAGCTTGATGAATCCGTATCCAGTGCCTGGGCGGAAGTCGAGAACCAGCTTCAACGGCGCTTCGACACGATTCCCAACCTTGTCCAAACGGTTAAGGGACTTACCGGTCAGGAGAAAGACATTTTTCTGGGCGTGGCCAAAGCCCGTGAAGCCTACTTTCAGGCGAAGTCCGTTCCGGCCAAAGCGCAGGCGGCCGGTTCGTTCCAGTCTGCCTTATCCCGACTTCTCGTGCTGAAAGAAACTTATCCGGAACTCAAATCGAACGAGGCGTTTCTCAAACTCCAGGACTCGGTGGAAGGAACGGAGAATCGTTTGGCAGTCGCGCGGAAGCGGTACAACGACGCTGTCCGGGCGTTGAATGCGTTCGCGCGCGGGCTGACCGGGCGCCTGTATGCGTCGCTCGCGGGTGTTGAGAAAGCGGAATACTTCGAAGTATCAGAACAGGCCAAGTCCGTGCCGAAAGTTGATTTCAGCGGGAAGTAACCCATCGCTATCGAGTACTGTTCGTATCCGGTGAGCGGAGGGTGCCCGTGTGGGCCGAACGCTGGGGATCGGCGGAAGAACCGCAGGCCGTCCCTTATCCCTTTGTGCGTCAACCCACAGAGACACGAAGGAGGGCGATCGGGTTTCGTCGTTCGTTGTTGGAACCATTCCGAATCAGGTTCGCTTGATCCTTGATCCGCGTCATATCTGTGGCATTGACTGCTGTGTTTATCCGTTCACTTCAGCGCCTTGTCCGGCATGATCGAAACGGCATTCGGCTGATCTCGTCGGCGCCTCAAGAATCATTGTCCTTCGCGTACTGTTGTGGCGCGCTCGTCGAACCAGTCGACCGAAGCGTGATCAACGGGATCCTGTCGACGTCGACATTACGCGCATCGCTGGTCGTTGCGCGCCTATAACGGCCTGGCCTCAAGCGCATTTGCTGGACGTTCGTCGTGTTCCATTTATTCCAGAGCACGCGCTGTCTCTTGCCCTGAGCACGCGCCGTCTCTTGCGCAGCGGTCGAATCGCTGTTGCACCCGGTTCGTCGGCTCGACACGGCGATGCGCAATGAAAGAGGACGTAGTAAGTCTTGGTACTCGGGTTTGTCCTTCTACGCGCAGGCCGATCCAAACAAAGCGTTTTGCCATAATTGGCGGCTCACCTGGGGGCGAGCGAGATACGTGAAGCGGAGGGAAAAGCGTCGGAAGGAAACACGTGCGTTTCGTTTCTGCTCTTCGATATCCTTGACGATGCACTACCCGTGAATCTTCGAGTGAGGTTCTTCTCCTCCCAGCGCCCGGTGTACCGTTGGCCCGGACTCCTGATGCTCAATGGCCGTTGGTCCGTGTACTGTCGGCATCCGGCCGGCGGCTCGCTCTGCAGAGCAAGCTCAATCCTGCTATATCGCCCGAAGATCCGATGTTGCGGGACAGTTGGAAATGTTGGTCACCACACGTGAGTGCGGGGTAATGGCTTAGCTTGTTCGGTGCGCCACACCGGTATTGGATGACGTCGGTGCCTGCTGTCGTACAATTAGTTTGACCGAATGATACACGGAAGATGATTATTCGGAATTATGGGAAATTGTGAGAATGGCACTTGCCATTGGCTGGTTGCGGCGGTATGGTGTCGCGCCAGTGTTGATTTCTTGTGGTGTAGCGGTGTGTTGAAGGCTGCGTGGCATGGAGTGTCATCTGGTGTTATTCCGGTGACCTGCCTGAGTCATGCCCTGAAGAGGGTGGACTTCAACCCGCGGTTAGGAGAATTGCGAAATGGCAAAGTTAAAGTGTTCTAAGTGTGACCGAACGTTCTCGATGCCGGCGCATTTGGCGCGGCATATGGGGACCATACACGCGACAAGTGCTCAAAAAGCAGCGAGAAAGACCGCCAAACGTAAGGTGCGTCGTGGTCCGGGACGTCCTGTCGGTCGACCGGCGGGCAGTACGCGCGTTTCCGCGGCCGCCTCGGATCCATCAGCGCGCCGGGTCATCAGCGAAATGCGCGCGTACCACGGGGCGTTGGTGTCACAGCGTTCGTCCCTTGAGACGCAGATCAGCTCTATTGAGAATGCGTTGATGTCCATGGGGGCGATTGGTGCCGGGGCGCCCAGCGGTGCGCGTCGTGGTCGTCCTCCGGGAAAACGTAAAGCAGGGCGCAAGGGGGGCGTCGCCGGGCGTAAACCGGGTCGCCCGGTGGCGCGTGCTTCGCGCGACGGGTCGCTGAAGGACACCATTGTCAAAGTGTTGAAGCAGCGCAAGCGGGCCATGGCGCCGCGCGAAATAGCCGCCGCCGTGCGCTCAACCGGGTACACGAGCAAGGCGAAAGATCTCACCAAAGCCGTGAGTAATGCCCTGCTTGGTTTGAAAACGGTAACCAAACAAGGCCGCGGGTTGTACCGGGCTTAGCATACGGCGGACGCGACGCGCGCACGCGCTGAAGATGACCTCGACCGCAGGTTGACCGCACGAATGTCGGCATTCGAGCAAACATTCGTTGATTGGCTCCGCGGGCGGCGGCGCGCAGAGCCGTCCGTACCGTTGGGCATCGGCGACGACATGGCGGCGGTGCGCTGCGCCGCCCCGGTCGTCCTCGTGTCAAGCGACCTGTTGCTTGACGGCGTGCATTTCGACACAAACCGGGATCCGTTTCCGGCAATTGGGCGAAAGGCCATCGCGTGCAGTCTGAGCGATTGCGCGGCGATGGCCGTTCGCCCGATAGCGGTCACTGTGTCCCTCGCGTGGTCCGATCGCCATTCCATCCAGAACGCCCAGGCCATGTGGCGCGGTATGGAATCGATCGCCGAATCGTTCGACGTCTCGATCGTAGGCGGTGATACGACGCGCTGGGCGTCGCCGCTGGCTATAGACGTTTCCATCCTTGCCGGCCCTTTTCCCGGGCTTAAACCGATCCAACGAAACGGAGCTCGTGTGGGCGATCGTTTGTATGTCACCGGTCCGCTCGGCGGGAGCATGCGCGGCAAGCATCTAAACTTCACGCCGCGGGTCGCAGAAGCCCAGTGTCTGTCGACAGCGCTCGGTTCGCGCCTGCACGCGCTGATGGATATAAGCGACGGATTGTCGCTGGATCTGTGGAGAATGTGCCGGGATTCGGGCGTCGGCGCGGAACTCGACGAGTCGATGATGTGCGCGGTTGTTAGTAAAGACGCCTGTGCCTTGGCGTGCATGGATGGTCGTACTCCACTTGACCATGCGCTGAGTGACGGGGAGGACTTTGAACTGCTCCTGGCAATCGAAGATCCAGTCGACGCGGGCGACCCCATACTGTGGGAAATCGGTCGGATCACGCCGGAGGGATTCACGATGCGGCGCCCGGACGGAACCGTCCACGCCCTTGAACCCAAGGGGTTTCTTCATTGAACCGAACAGCCCCGACAGCCGGTTGGACGCTTTCGTCGCCCCAGGAGACGGTCGCGCTGGGGCGTGCGATCGGCGAGTCGTTGCTAAGCGGCGTAGTGATCGGTCTGATCGGTGAGCTGGGTGCCGGCAAGACGCATCTGGTGAAAGGGATGGCCGCAGGTAACGCGATTGATGGTTGCCCCGTTCGGGTTACAAGCCCAACCTTTGCGCTGGTGCATGAATACACCGGGCGCATTACGCTGTATCATCTCGATGCCTACCGGTTACGCTCGTATGCCGAACTGGTGGGTCTTGGTTTTGACGAGCTGTGCGAATCGGGCGGTGCGGTTGTTCTGGAATGGGCGGATCGGGTGGCAGAGGCGTTGCCCGATGATGTCTTGATGTTGCGTTTCACGGTTACGGGTCCAGCGACTCGCCTGGTAAACGCCGAAGCAAAAGGTCCGGTAGCGCGTCAATGCCTGGTTGCTGTCCGAGCGCGAATCGGGACGGCATAAGTGTTATGTCTTGCGTGAGACGGATTGCGTAATGGCAGTTGTGGTTCGCTTTGCCTACGAGTTGGTCCTCTAAGATGCGCAGGGATACAGCGTGTGTATCGTCTGTTGCGTTCGCGGCTCGTTCGAGGGTCGCCGGCT
>CAZWWW010000075.1:0-9474 GCA_964637715.1 uncultured Phycisphaeraceae bacterium
CTCCGCGACGCCACCGAGCGTCAACGCGAAAGAGATATTCAAGCCGGGCGGGTCGATCGGCTATAATCGGTTGAGATCGACCCCGTACCGGGATTCCCTTGACGATATCCCGATAGGGCAAGCTCTATTGTTGCGTAGTGGTTGAATCAGCGTCTCATCGGGTACCGCGACTCGATGCCGCGCCACACGACAGAATAGAATGCCTATGGGGCGAGCGGAAACGGGTTCGGAGCCGTCGGGTACGGACCGTGTGGTTGAACACTGCGCCGGGTTCGTTGGGGTGCGTGATGACGTACGCGAACAGAGGACTGGACAATCCGATCAACTGGTCGTTCCGCGTGGGGCGGGCGTTCGGTATCGATATCCGCGTGCACATCGCGTTCGTCCTGTGCGGTGTCGTGCTCGTGGCCATGGAGTTTCCGCGCGTCGGCCCGTCAGCCGTGACACTCGGTCAGGCGCTGGTTAATGCGCTCGGCACCTACGCCCTTCTGTTCGGCGTCGTTCTTCTTCACGAGTTCGGCCATTGCTACGGCGCCCGCACCACCGGCGGCGAAGCGGACGAAATACTCATTTGGCCGCTGGGCGGTCTGGCGTCAACACGCCCCCCCCATACTCCACGCGCCCACATGATCACAACGGTAGCCGGGCCGAGCGTAAACGTTGTCATTTGCGCGCTGGCCGCCGTCGTACTTGTCGTGTGGACCGGACGACCGGGATCGATACCGTGGAACCCGCTTCACCCGACGACGCCGTCCGATCCCGCGATGATTCTCCTTGCTACCGACGCCCAATTGTGGGTGGTTCGCATCTTCGGCGTGAGCTATCTACTTCTCATTTTCAACCTGCTTCCCATCTACCCGTTCGACGGCGGGCGGATTCTTCAGGCGTGGCTGTGGGCGCGAAAGGACTACGCCACGTCGATCGAGATCGCTACGTTCACCGGAATGGCGGGGGCGATTGTTGTCGGGCTGTTCAGCTTCTTTATCGAAGAGAGTTGGTTGCTGCTTATGATCGCCGTCTTCGGGTATCTGACTTGTTGGCAAACGCGACGACAGGCCCGCGAGCTGGGGGAGATGGCCGGTGGCGAATTCGGCTACGATTTTTCGAGAGGCTATCAGGCGTTCGAAGACTCAGCGCCGCGCAAAAGGCGACCCGGTGTGATCCAGCGCTGGAAGCTCAAGCGGGCTGCACGCCGTGCGGAAATGGAACGTAAGCGCGAACACCATCGCCACCGAACCGTCGAGGACATCCTGCGGAAGGTGGCGCAGTCCGGTCTTGCGTCCCTTTCCCCCGCGGAGCGGAACATTCTCGAGGAAGAGACCGCCCGCCGCCGCGAGATCAGCGGCGAACCGCTGGATTCGTGAGTGTTCGACAGCCGTGCCGGACTGTGAACCCTGACATCGATTGGAAGACGACTCTGATCTTCGTCTCTCGCCCTGGTCCATGCCCAGCCCGCTCGACCCCAGGGATGAACAAGGCACCACGATTCAATCGGATGGGGGTGTGATCTCAGGTTGCGCACCCCAATCGGCACGCCGGAAGGCGACAAGGAGCCAAATGACGACAGGAACAAAAAACGAAGTAACGGGCGACGTCGAAAACGCGGCGCATATCCACTCCAGGAACTTACCCCAGAACGGAGACATCACAAACAAGGACTCCCATTGAAAGGAGTAAAAGAGCATGACAGCCACGCGAAGGACGACGAACACCTGAACGAGGCCAAGCGCAAGTAGCATGGCCCGCCAGCGGCGCTTCCACGGCGCAGGCGTGGCGAACACCAGGGCAACCACCGCCGCCGTGGGCAGATACCCCCAACTCCACGCACTGAACTCCAGTTTCCAGCCGGATGCGTTCCCCCGCTTGCGAAAGTGTGCGACGGTGTCCCAGGCCGCGTGCTTTGTGGGTGGAGCTCGAAACGACACCACACCTTGCGAACCGAACGAGCCGAACAGCGAATCCCCACATGACCGAAACAGCGTCCCGTAACCCTCCTTCAGCCCAGGCCAGGGAACGATCAGCAGTCCGTATACGAGGACGAGGCGGATGGCGAATCGTCCGACCGGACTATGCGCGATCATCGGTCATCGATCCTTTGGTCAGGATTGCCCGCCGCACCCAGCCGAGCCAGAACAACAGCGGCAGGAAAATGAACGCGGCCTGCCACACGTCCAGGTGCATCATCTCAAAGGCGCTCGGAAAGTAGACCCCCGTATAATACAGGCTGATGATACGAACAAGATTCAGCGTGACAAGGGCGAGCATCCCTACCGCAACAGGGATCAGACGGTGCGTGCGCGAGACCGAAACAGGGCTCGCCATAACAGCGATCACGAAAAACGCGATCGGCTGAAGTGCGTCACAGCCATCCCTGATCTGCAGAGAAAAAAGCGGCGAGGCGATACCGATACCGGCGGATCTGGCGCTTTCGCCGAACAACCGCAACAACGACGCGCTTACTGAAGCGTTCAGCTCCAGGTACCAGCGAAAAGGTGCGGAACTCGTTATCCAGAGATAGAAAAGCCCGTTGAACAGAACCATCGCGCCGACAAGGAGGAGCACAAAGCGAAAGACCGGACCTCTCATGCCGGACCATCGAACCGCGGCACGTCGGTAATTATGTGATGGGGGAGATATTCCGGCGATCGCAATCGAACCTTTCCCGCCCATGACGCGACGCAGACCTTGCCCAAGTCCAGAACTTGGATGGGGCGGATCAACACACCGCAAGGCCATCCAGTAGAGCGTACAACAACCCCCCGCGGCGGCCAAGAGGCCGGGGTAAGGCCTCTCAGCCGACGGGGGATTCTGGGACTGGGACTACACGGGATCTGGTTTATCCCGTCGTTTACACTTTCGCCGGACGCCAGCGACCGAAGACGATCGACCCGGACACCAACCCAATCAGGGTCAGCACGACCAAGCCCCATTCAGAAACCGCGGGCACCGCAACGCAAAGCCCTTGGGCTTCGACATCAGCACACGTTTGCCCGAGGAACAACTGCTGTGGAGCGGCGCAGTTCGCTGCATCCACACCGTCTGTACAAAGAGGGCTACCCGACGGGTTCGCGGCGTTACAACAGGCGCCGGTAGTTGCGCAGGTGGAGGCCGTACAAGGTACATTATCTCCCTTGTAGGCGCCGACGCCCGCCACTGACGAACAGTTAGCCTCTGTCGTTATGATGCAACTCTGACCATCACAGCACGCGCCCGTCGCCGGTATGTTTGTGCAGAACGTCATGTTGTCAAGCCCGAACTGATTCGCCGCCGCACCGGACAGCGTAACGCTGAGGATGTTGTTCGACGCTGCCGTCAGTTGCATTTTGTCCCAGAGGCAAAATTGCCCCGAAGGATCTCCAGTACAAGGTGCACCGTCAAAGTCGGTGCCTATCGTATTACCAACCGCTGTATCAACAACAGATCCTGTGCCGTTCGGTCCATCCCAGGCCGTCAAAGTAACAGGTACGGAAACAGCGGCGGCAACGTAAAAGACCTCAACAAACTGAACGCCGCTATCGAAACTGATTGGATCGGCCGGGGTCAAAAAGAATGCCGTCGTATCCGGAGTGGGTTCATTGGCGAAATTACCACCCCCACCTGCATCCGCATCTATAAGGCCAAGCCACGAGACCCCAAACGTGACATTTGGCGTTCCCGCGATTACTCCAACGGGCACAGAATCGCCGATCCCCTCGAAGTCGATCAACGTACAATTCGCAGGCCCCGACTGGAAGACCTGTCCCACGGCCGTGTTGCTCCCGCTACTCGGCGCTGTGCTGGACGAAATCGGGGCTTGTGCGAATACCTCACATTGGAAGGCCAACATTCCGCCGACAATCGCCAATACCACACAGGAATTTGCTCTTTTCAACATCGCTTTCTCCAAAAACCGACGGGTTCAGCCCCGCCAATACTTGTTTGCTTTGACTCAAGACACCGCATCGTGCAAGTCCAAGTTTTGATTAGAATCATACTGGGCGGGTTTACCCCGTCTTTGGCAGCCAAAAGGTCGCTGCGGTCCAGTCAAACGGTGAGATCGGCGGAGCGCGCGGCATCAGGCAGCAACGCGGATGATCCGCGGCATGTGTGCGGACCAGGGAAACGAATAGTGTTGCCGGAGGCGGCGAGCTGGCAACGAAATCCCGTCCCGGGATTGCCCGTCGGATACGCCCGAGAAGACCAACGAGCATTGCATTAACAAAGGCCACCAGGAAGGCCACGAGAACGAAGCCAAACAGGTGAGCCAGCGGCCTTATGAGTAGACCGCCGGCGAGCGGTGTGGCCAACAATCCGTTACGGAGTCCCAACGGCATTAGGGCCAGCTCAACGCCCGTCCAGCCGAAGGCTAAGACAAACGGGCTGAAACCCACCCGCCGGGTCACCAGCGCTGCGACAAACGCATAGAACGCCGGCACGACGCTGAGCAGTACAAATGAACCCCACGTTCCCGCGACATCGCTCTGAGCGACGATCTTGGAAAACGAAAAAAAGCTCGCGCCCCACAGCAACCCGGAAAGAAACGCGCCCACCGGGCGGACTAGCCGGATCAACACGAAAAGTGGCACCAGCGCGACCCACGTCAACCAGAAATGCTCCGGTAGTACCCTCCCCACCGCCATCAAGCAGCCGCCAACAATCAGCGAACCGGCTAAGGCAGCGTATATGATGCGTGGGAATCCGGTCTGCTCATTCTTTGGGGCTTGAGAGGGCTGAGATTCGGAGGAAAAAACGGCGGTCGGAGATTCCCCGGAGCCGCTATAGGAACGGCCCGTCGCGTGATGACTTCGCATCGATCCCGCTGCTACGCGCTTTCCCTTCCCGACCACTTCCTCTGCCTCCGGCCCAACGATTCGATATGAGCTGCAACGGCCCATCGGGTATTGGCGGTACAGCTGGAAAAGAACCTAAAAGCTCCGATAAACCTCAGATAACGCTTCTTTTCCACACATACCTGGAAATCATTAGATGAGTCAAAAACTCACTTTACGCTATCACACAGTGAATGCAAGAACAAAACTAATACTTATCATGACTTTTATCAGACATCCTAGAAACGGTCGAAGGCGTTCACTGCAAATAAAGCAGTAGCGGAAGCCGTATGCACGCTTAGTTGCTAGGTCGGATCATCCGACGGACAGGGCGATCGCCAATCAAGGCGCTGGCTCGAACAAGACGTGAAGTCTAACAACCACCAAACGGAACACAGCGTCGGCGATCCGGGCTTCGAGACTTCGAACTTGCCGATAGACTCGGGAAAGAATCTGGTATCTTGTTCCAGCCCGATGGACGGCTCTGCGTTCCAAGCATTGAGAACCTGATCGTAACTCCACGCCACGTTTGTCCTTCCCCAGTTGGGTGACGCACCAAAGGGCGGCGTCGCACCGAAATTGGTCTAGACTTTGCCGTCGTGTTGTTTAGCGAAACCCGTGTTAAGCAGTGGAATCGGAAGGTCAGGGGGTGCCGGGGAGTTGCTTAACACAATGGGCGGATTGTCCAATTCAGGCTGAACCAGTACAGGCATGCCGTAACATGAGCCCGACAAGGCTAGCCCCACGTTCCGCCGGGGTGGTATGTCGGGCGGTTGCAAACACCTCCCGCGACGGCCAAGAGGCCGGGTAGGGCCTCTCGGTCGACGGGGGATTCTGGGACTGGGACTACACGGGATCTGGTTTATCCCGTCGTTTACACTTTCGCCGGACGCCAGCGACCGAAGACGATCGACCCGGACACCAACCCAATCAGGGTTAGCACGATCAGCCCCCATTCCGAAACGGCGGGTACGGCCACGCAAAGCCCTTGGGCCTCGACGTCAGCACATGTAGCGCCGGGGAAGAATTGCAATCCTCCACCCGTACAGTCACCCGGCAACACGGTGTCAGTACAAAGGGGGCTGCCCGACGGGTTGGCGGCGTTACAGCAGGCGCCCGTATCAACACAGGTGAAGTTGGCTGTATCGCTGCCCACACAGCCGCAGACGTCCGTCACAAAAAGCGTCACTGAGCCTGACGTCGCCCCCGTACAATCGATGCAAGCAACTGTACCGTTCACGTCAATCGCGCCGTCACCATCCAAGTCCCAGCCGAGCCCGGCAATGCCGCTCGTGGCCGATGAGTTGGAGCCGTCGAAGCAGACTTGCTGCCCGACATTCGCAGATTGATCGGGACCCGCGTCGGCAACGACCTGGCCCGGCGCGCAGTCCGGCGTTCCGATGGCGTCGATTTCGTCATCGAACGATTGCCAGCCAGAAACGCTCGAGTTGTCCCCCGAGCTGGCCCAAGTCGTATGAGAAGCATCGTCGAAGATCGACATGCTGTTATTGGCATGAACGGCGACATAGCGAAATCCCGCGCCGGGAAAGCTGTATTGCCCGACGAAATCGTCCGCGTTGTCCTGCCCTTGGCACGCCACGGGGTCTTCCCAACCCCTTTTCCAAATGGTTGTTAACGTTCCAAGCGTCCATCCGGTTGGGAAGGTGCTGATGTCGCACGAGTTGCTGCCCCAGATAGTCGACTCGACGCCCTCTTCAGGAAAAGGACCATGGTCGACGGCGACGAACACGATGGCCGTATTAACCGGCGAACCAAAATCCACGACCTTTGGTGTCGTCGTGCTCTGAAGCCAGCGATGGTCGAGGGTATTTAGCGCAACGGCCGGCGTAGTGGCGTTGTCTTGAAAGAAACTCAACCCGCAAGCACCGGGCGAGCTAGGAGCAATCCCGTTTCCACCGTTTCCACCGGTGCAGTACGTTCCCAGTGTGTACGAGCAAGGAACGACGCTGTCGATGGTCAACCCCGCCAGGGTCACCCTGTCGGTCACCACGCAGGTGGCCGGATTAACGCAACATGCCCCGTTATCGCAGGGGTCCGCAGCTCTGGCGTCAATAGTCGAACCAACGACCAACAACGCACAAAGCAACGCGAGGTTAGTTTTGGACAATAAGATCACGGTTTTCTCCTTTGCGGTTCAGCCCAAAAGGAAGAACCGCTTGTTCTTAGAAACGCGCCTCCGGGAGACTGTTTCCCGGGGCCAAGCTTGTCTCACCCTCCGATGCTCGGAGCGTGAGGCGCGCTCAGGTTTACCTCGTCGCCATACGCCAGCGACCAAAAACGATCGACCCGCAAACCAAACCAATCAGGGTCAGCACGACGAGTCCCCACTCCGAGACAGCCGGAATAGCGGCTTCGGAGACGGCTACTGCGGACAGCGCCTCCCCCTCCACCTCGGTGTTCTCATCACCACCGGGGTAGCTGAGAAATCCACCGCTGAGCAGTTGCATGCTGTTGATCCAATTCCTTGCAGCTTGCATTTCGCCCGAGTAATTCGGCGCGACGAGCGGGTCGGCGGCAACGAGTGCCAGCACCGCGTACGCTGTCGTTTGGGTGTCCTCATCGCCCGTGGTTGGGGTCGCGAGGTTGGAATGCCAATACCATGACCCGTCCGGATTCTGATAGCCGACCAGGGCGTTCGCGAGACCCTCCAGCGTGCTGATGCCGTTAATACCGGCGTGATTCGGGCTGTTGATTGGCGGGAAACTTGTTGTCCCGCTGTAGGCGAGCCCGCGGACGGCACCCGCCAGTCCAATCAGATCGCTATAAACGCTTCCCGGGGCTGTGTTGTCCAGCGTATTCAGGCCGTCCAGAATCCCTTGTACAAAGAGCGCTACCTGTCCCGTGTTTCCGATGGCCGCTGCGGCCGGAATGATGTTACTGAACTCCCAGGGGCGCAGGTTCACCCAGGTCCCCGTTCGCCCCGTCTGAACCGACAGAATCCACCCAGCGGTATCGAGATCGTCCGGGCCATAGGTTCCCGCCGTGAGTTCATCAAAGAACTTCGTCGCGGCGTGGTTGCTGTATTGGGGGTCCCCGCTGGCCTGGGACAGACGCCACAGGAAGTAAGGTGCGAATGCGCCGAAGCGTGCTTCGCCGTTCGTGTACTGGAAGGTTAGATCGTAATCCCCGCCCGAAACCGCTGCTGCGAGATGGGCGGCATCATTCGTGTACTGATACGCATCAAGGAGTCCGAGACAGATCGGGCCTGTGATGTTGTTGAAGGTTGCGCTGCAGGAATTGTGCGGCCAACCGAACCCGCCGTTGGTACACTGCTGCCCAATGATGTGATCCGCCCCGTCCTGCAAACCCACTACCGCGCGGTTTGTGGACGGTGGTCCTACTGGACGAGCGCCGGACAGCACCGGGTCGGCGCCGCTCCAAGGATGAATCGTGCCCCCCGCCGATGCGGAGGCCGCGATTAAGGCGACAATTCCTAACGCTGTGGTAAATCGACAAAGACACATGATTTCCCTTTCCATAAAAATGTAGCTTTCGCCTACGCTTACGCCGTCGTTGAACGCCGGCGGGAGAAAACAATCGACCCGGACACCAGACCAATCAACGTAAGCACAACGAGTCCCCATTCCGAAACTGCGGGCACGGCCACGCAAAGTCCCAGGGCTTCGACCTCGGCACATGTTTGCCCGAGGAACAACTGCTGTGGAGCGGCACAATTAGCTGCATCCACGCCGTCCGTACAAAGGGGACTGCCCGACGGATTGGCGGCGTTGCAGCAGGCGCCTGTCACCGGGGCGCCGCCTGCACCTATGATGACTTGAATGCTCGTTCGGGCCAGCATGCTACCAGCGGGGTCGAACGCGCTGAGCCTGACATCGTATGTGCCGTCGATCGTCGGGTCATACGAAAACGTCGGCGGGTTTGCGAAGAAGGCGTGACGCCATGAGTTCTGGGCGACGTTGTTGCCCGCGATCAACGTGGCGTAGGTCGTGCCGTCGACGGCTTCAGTGCCGCCGCCGTTTGGCGTCGTGTTGTCGCCGATGGCGTGATCAAAGAACGGTGCGTTCAACGGTGGTACGTTGGGCGTGATCGGATCAAACGCTTCGAAATTCGTTCCGGCACTGGGATCGAAGTCGATCTCCATGAGATAGGTCACGCCGTCGATCTTTACGCCTGACGTGCCCATCTGGTCGGTGTTGACGGTCCAATCGAAGTTCCAGCAGCCGCCTACAGCCGGGCAAGTTCCCGAATCCGGAGCGGATTCCTGCTCGACGATGCTGTAGCTATAGGTGCCGTCGCCGTTGCTATTCGTCGTACCGACGAACGGAATCTTAGCCCGCAGGCCAAGTTCAATCCCATTGCTTCGATCAACCGTGAACAACCCGTTGGTGTTACCGCTTCCGAAGATGATATCCGGGGTCACGTTCTGGTCGAACGAGATGGCGGCCCATACCGACGACGACAACAGAGCAACGCACGCCGCTGCCACCACCGATTGAAATGACTTTCTCATTATTAGGTTTCCTTCTTGTTTTCTCCGCCCTCGAAACGCATCCGCTACTTGATCGACCCAGGATTCGTCTTACGAACGGAATGTTCCCACTCTAATCCTAAACTAATCCACACCCGGCGGGCTCGACCCGCCTTTTGTATCCCAACCTGATGCAACTTAGGCAGTGGGTACAAT
>CAZWWW010000076.1:0-9422 GCA_964637715.1 uncultured Phycisphaeraceae bacterium
CCTAATGGCTCAATATTCGGTGCGCGTTTCCACCTGCCTTTGGTTGGCCCCTCCGAAGAGGCGGGGGTCGTTATGAAAACAGCGGCCTCTGCACGCTCTCTTGATGATCGGCGATGTATTAAGATGTCGTGACAATCGCGATGAAATGTTGGCCGCGCTTCGTAAAATTGGCGTATGCGTCGAAGCTTGGAGCGCCCGGCGAGAATAAGACAACGTTTCCGGGTTTGACGATTGTCCGGGAAAAGGAAATCGCCTGTTCGAGTGTCTCTACCTGTTCAACCAGACAGGTTCCCGACGACGCCGGCGCGGATGCGATGGCCGATGCGATGTCGGGTCCGCACTCACCCACGCACACGACGGCGCGGCAGCGTTCACGCAGGGTTCGAGCGCACGCTTCGTACGTGACTCCGCTTTTCCGTAATCCGCCCACGATCGCGACGACTTCGCGCCCGTCGAGTGCGTTGAGGGCAACCATTGTCGCCGTGGGGGAGGTTGATTTGGAGTCGTTGATGTAGTCTACGGACTCGATCGTGGCTACAAGCTCGAGCCGATGGGGTAGCCCACGAAACGCGGTGAGGGCGTGGCGGATCGTTTGTCCGGTGAGGCCCAGCCGGTGGGCGGTAATCGAGGCCAGTCGTGCGTTGGCTTGGTTGTGGGGGCCCGGAACAGACAAGTCAAACGCGGGTAAGTCGTCCGGGGCGATCCGCGAAACAGAATGCGTCGCGGGGGGGGTTAGGTGGGCCAGGACAGGTTCCGCCCTGGGATCAAGATCACCGACAATCACCGTTTGCTGAACGTGCACCGTGGGCGCACACGTGATCGATGCGGGTGCCTTCGGAGCCAGTATATGGAGCTTGGCGGCGATGTAGTTCTCGAAGGATTCATATCGATCCAGGTGATGGGGATGGATGTTCGTAATCACCGCGACCGCCGGTGCCCAACCAATACGCGGCAGATCCTCGAGCTGAGCGTTTGACAGCTCGAGTACGACGACGTCGGTGCTGCGGATTGACTCCAGTTTACCAAGAAGTGACCGCCCGATGTTTCCGCCGAGATGAACCCCGGTGAATGGCCCTTCACCGTTTCGCCCGCCCTCAGCCAGTGCTTCCCGCAGCATGGCCGCCGTCGTACTCTTGCCGAAACTTCCGGTTACACCGACAACCGGTGCGGGGCAACGTTCGCAGAAAAGATTGATCTCGGTCGTCCATGGCAGGCCCGCCTCGACGATAGCGTCAAAAAACGGGGCGCGTGCCTTGTCGATGGCGGGGTTCACGATAACGAGATCGACGCCCACAAGATCGCGGGGGTTGTGTCCGCCGAGACTGAATCGAATGTCAAGTCCGTCAAGCTCAGCAATCGACGTCGCCAGTTGGCCTGCGTCCGCCCGGTCTGATACGGTGACGCGCGCCCCTTGCTCGGCGAGCCACCGGCTGACACCCACACCGCCGCCGAAGCGCCCCAATCCAACGACCAACACGCGGCACCCGCTCCAAGCGGAGCGAACTCGATCGGCGGCGTAGAGAATGTTTTGGAACACCTGCTCGGTCTCAACGGGGTCCGGTTTCTGACGGCATTGTCTGTTATTGGGCATCACCTTTTCGAGTCGACGTACCGCATGAAACGGCGATTAAACCGCTACACAAAATAGAGCTTGCTCTAGTTCTCGGACGGGAACGGAATTGTAGGGTCCTATAGTGTGGTAGCAACCAAGAACTTTCAGTCCTCGTCCGCGAAAAGACTCCCCAAGACCGGCGTGGTTTTGGTATGCTAGGGGGCTGAAGGTCGGTCAAGAGCTATCGGGGGTAGGGGATCGAGACGGTGGCGTTTCGACCGTGATCGGCGGCATTTGCGGGATATAATCCGGCAGCGGCTCTGCATCGGCCAATGACGCGGCGGGAGCGATTTGGTTGACAGGCCTCTTGGCGTACTCGTATAAAGATTGCGGCTACGCGCGGCGCGATCGGTTGTTGCTTCGCACACCGCGTGCCAAGAACCCCAGCGTGGCTTCCTGAGCGATGCCGGGCCGCAGCGGGATGGTGGTGCGCGCGGCGGTGATTCGCACGCCTGTTTTGACTCGGAGTGATCCGGAATGACATCAATGGTAAATCGTAAGTGGTTTGGTCGCGTGTTCGGGCCGTGGACAGTCGGACTTGCGTTGGTGGCGTCGGTTGTACTGACCGGTTGCCCCACAACCCCCGCCAACACGGGAGGCCCGACGGAACCTAGTGCCCCGCGCGGTGTTTCGGTTGAAATCGTCTCGCCGACGACCGGATTCGGCATTTCGGTGCTCGATGACCAACCGCTGACTGTCACCTATACGGTAACGGGAACACCGGACGAAATCCGCGGTTTTTACGTACCCGTAGCCGGCAGCGACCCCACGAGCGAACCTACGGGCGATCGCGTCATCATTGATGGCAATCTGGAACCGGGTGAAAAGAAATTCTTTTCGTTTATTCCCGCCGACGCGGGCGTTGGCTTTTTCCGTGTCGGGGTGATCGTCGTCGTCGGAACGCAGCAGATTCTTCGTGAGAGTACGGGGGTGATCCAGGTTCAGGGCACGCCCGATCCCCGGTTCCTCGAGCCGGATCAAGACATTACGATCGTCGAGCAGGGCAACCCGGTAACCATTCGATTCGATGTGGGCGACCCGGAAGGCGATGTGCGGTGGCGTTTGTTTTACCTGGCTCCGGGTGCGTCGCGAATCAGCCCACCCGATCAGCTCGGCGTCACACTGGGGCAGCCGGGCTCGGGCAACGCGGGTCAATTCGTGTGGGATGTGGACGGGCTACCGCCAGGTGACTACGAACTAGGTCTGGCAGCCACCGACAGCGGATCGACCGTAGCGCAGACGGTCGCGAACGGGCAGACTGATAAGGTTTTCACGATCCCGAGCGACACGGTCTCGACGCCGATCATCCGCATCGTGGAGCCGGCTACGTCCACGCCACCGACGCTGACGTTCACCAAACCCGGCAACGATGACATTGAGCTGTTCCGCGACGAGACGTTCACGATACGCTTCGAGGGCAAGGTGCTCGTTGACGGTGCGACCGGTACGATCGATATTTTTTATGACGACGACCGTACCACGTCGAACGGGGTCAAATTGATCGCCGACGACGTTCCGGCTTCTACGACGACGGCTGAGTTCCCCAATGATCTGGAGGAGGGGACCTACAACGTCGGCGGTACGATCCGCGACGGGATCAATCAGCCAGTCACGGTCTATGCGACGGGTCAGGTGATCGTGTCGCGCACGCTGACGGTGAACGTCACACAGCCGGGCACGGTGGAGACGTTCCGTCCGGGCGAGCCGATTCAGATTGTCTGGGGGGCAGAGGGTCCGGGTGGTTTGGGCACGTTCGACGTATTCGCTCAGCGGCTCAACGCGGACGGAACAGCAAAGGGCGCACCGATCACGGTGGCGCTCAATGCCCCGCGCTCGCGCACGACCGCAACCTTTACGACTGATACGTCGGGGTTATACGAGTTCCGCGTGGTGTTGGAACTGCCGGACGGGACGAAGGTGGAGGATACCTCGCCCGTAGCCGTGCGGGTGTCGTCGCTGCCGGCGGTGGTGTGGACGGGGTGTCTTGCTAACGATCCCAACAACTTTGATCCCTCCGATTTCTTTTGTTTCTCGGCGAAGGAGGAAGGCGCGGTTTTCGGCGGGGTAAACTTCGAGGACAACGCCGGTTCTTCCCTGTCACCGGCGGGTGATCTGAACGGCGATGGGTTGGATGAGTTTGTTATCGCCGCGCGTTACGGCAAACCGTTTTTCATTAACCCCAGCGGAATAGGACCCGGCGAGGCGTATATCGTGTACGGTCGCAGCGGGGCGAGCAAACCGCGCGGCGAGTTTAATCTGAACTCCGTTGGTCTTGATCGGCTGAGAGGCGTTGCGCTCAAGGGGGTTCTGGAGACCGGAGGGGGAACCACCGACGGGCTGAGCGACGTAACACTCCTGCCCGATATGGACGGAGACGGGCGCGGCGAACTCGCGTTTGGATTCCCGAATACGGCGTCCAGGTCGAAGAGCCGCTCATTTGGGTTTAACTTTGCCGTGGCCGGGGAGATGTTGCGCGGGGGCGTCGTTGTGCTCAGCAGCAACAACGATCTACTCCTTGAGCCGTTTTCGTTTTTGTTTCCGAGTATTGATCTCGACGATGTGGGATACGCTTTTAGCGACACGGCGGCGTCGAATTTCCCCGGTCTGGCTGATTTGAAACAAATCGATGATCCGGCGGCGCCGACTCAGTGCGTACAAGGGAGTGACCAGGTAAACGAAACGGTGACGGTTTCGGACGTTGCGTTTAACCCGTCACTAGCCGACCCGGCGAACCTGGCGTCAATCGACGATGGTTTTCGTAACCCGAGCCCTCCACCATCTACTGCAGAGCTTCCAATCGGGCCCGATGAGGGCGAAGAGGAAAACGCGTGCCGCGTCGACGTTTTCATCGGCGAATGCGGCGATTCGACCGACGTGTCACGCAACATCTGGGATGAAGAGTTTTCAGGTCAGCAACGTGGACCCTGGGGGTCGAACACGTTTCCGAACGATGCGGTATTGGCGCAGCCGCGGGGCGCGCGGTTGTTGGGGCCTGTACTTAATGCGGAGTTCGGTACGTCGATCACGGTTAGCTTCGTCTCGAGAACGTTCAATTTGTTCAACGTGATCATCAGTGCGCCCAAAACGGGCTTCAACAATGGCGGAACAGGGTTCATGCTTATCGATGACAGCTTGTGGAGCGGTCCCTCGGTAAGCGGTCTGCCGGGTCCCTATCAATACAATGTGGGTGCCTCGTCGCGATGCGGCAGGTTCCTGTCCAGTGATGCGCCCCAGTTGATTGAGGGCGATGCCGGGGATGAGATTCAGAATCTTGAGGGGATCGAGGACTTCAACGGTGACGGGCGCGATGATATCGCGGTGGGCTCGCCGACGGCGGCGGGTGGCAAGGGCAAGATGTTTGTTGCCTATCGTCGCGATCCGACGCTCGAGGGAAACTTCAGGCTGTCGAACTTGGCGCTGGACCCGAACAATGTGGAACGACTGGACGGATTCTTGATCGTCACCGATCGAATCGGTGCGCGCCTCGGCACGAGTGTTGCGTCCGGATTCGATTTCAATCGGGATGGGATTGCTGATCTGGCCATCTCGTTGCCCGGCTGGAGCACGGATGGAACCAACGATAGCGCCGGCGCTGTGCTTATTGTATTCAGTGCTCGAGAGCTGGTCAGTCCGGCCAGCGGTTTCACGGTGGCTGAGTTGCTCGCTATTCGACGGTTGTCGGATGGCAGCCCGGTAGCGGCGTTGATTAAGGGCAACCCGCTCGACCCAACCGGCGAGCTCGGGTTTAACATCGCCAACGGGGGCGACGTGGACGGCGACGGGTTTGACGATCTCTTGATCGCCGCGCCGGGGGCGACACCGCGGTTCGACCCGGACCCGACGGATGATGTGGATGAATTGACTGAGCGCGGCGTCGACACGGACCAGGACGGGTTCGCCGATCCGGTGCCGGGTGGGCCGACACTTGACCACGCCGGTCTGGTATACGTGGTGTTCGGGAAGAACCGCCTTGACCATTTGCAGACTTGTGCCGTCAGTGGAACGGCCTGCAGCGCGGCGGACGATTGCCCGGCTGGTGAGACCTGCGGTGGCGATATGGTCATCAACATCAATCAACTCGGTTCGTCACAGCTTGCCGGGTTCATGCTTGCGGGACGCAAGGCCGGTGATCGTCTTGGCGGCGGCGATGCGGGCGACACGGAGCAAGGTGGTGTCGGCATCAAACAGAACCGTGGGCGCTCGCATGGCCTGTCGACGGCCGGGGATGTCGACGGCGACGGGAAAGATGACATTCTCATCGGGTCGATATTGGCCGATCCGCGTCCGAATCTCGAACCGCCCGGTCTCACCAACGCCGGCGAAGTGTACCTGCTCTACGGGGGTTCTGCACCGAAGTAGCGGGCGCGGGGGTTGTGTTTCTTTAGGGGTGTACTTCCCTGCTGCGGATTGGCCGATATACTGTATGGCCTATGTCTGCTGAGTTGAACAGGACAAAGGGCGCGCGGTGGGCGTCGTCCATCTCGAGCCACGACGACCAAGCAGGGTTTAGGCCCTGCCCGCCCCGGGTCAGTGCGACCGTTACGCTGAGCGCCACCGGTAGTGACGATCACCGCGGGGGGTGTGCGTTGCCCGGTTGTTTCGTGCTGGCGTGTGCTCTGGCGGTGGGTTTGGTTGGTGAATCGGCGTTTGCTTCGGATGTAACGCGGCACGAGCGGAGCGCGTCTCGTGTGCGGTCGGCTACGATCATCGTGGCCACCCCGCTGGCGTCGGTCACGTTTACCGCCCCGCCCATGGTCACCGCTCCCACGGCCTGTGTGTCTCGTTTCAGTTTGGATCCCCTGCCACTCGTTGCTATTGTGGTTGGTGTTCGCCTGTTGAATCAAGTCGTCCTTTCCCGCCACGGTTGTTGCCACGGGCCGTAGCATCGGCGCCCGGTATGTTGTCGTTCGGCCTTTCGCTGTCAACGATGCGCTCGAACGCGCCCGGATTGTCCATTATCATGGGCCGGCGCTGTTTCTCTTTTTGTTGTGAACATTCTCCGTCGTTTGTTTCGCCGTCTCGATTCACGCTGTCGGGCGAGGCAACGATTATACCATTGCACAAGACTGGAGCCTGCGCGTATGGTCTGCAAGCAGACCGTCAGCGGCTTTCGAGGATAAGACATGTCCGTACTGGAATTAGGCAGCGGTGCCGTCAAGCGCATCAAGGCGCTGCCGCGCAAGTTATTCGGCTCGCGTAACGATCGTATGCTCAAAACGTATCGCAAGGCGATTGCGCCCATCGGATCGTTTGAAGATGACGTCCGAGATGCGTTTGATCGTCGTTTGGATGAGCGCGTTACGCAGGAAAAGTTGGAGACCTTGCCGGAAGAGGAACAACCGGCTGCGTTGCAGCGGCTCCGGGTCGAGCTGTCGGAAGATCTGCGAACGCGGGCAGCGGATGTTGCGACGCGGGCCAAGGCGCACATCGCGCCGGTTGAGTCGTGGTGGCGCGGGCTCGATACGTCGGACCGCGTGCAGGAATACTTCAAGACTGAATACCGCAAGCGTCACGGGAAGGTCATCGAAACGATGGACGCCGACGGTGTGAATGCCGAGGCGTTCGCCGTATTGCGTGAGGCGTCGCGTCGGGCGCAGGACCACCGCCACTTCGACTGCCAGCTCATCGGCGGGCGGGTGTTGTATGAAGGACGCATCGCCGAGATGCGTACGGGCGAGGGGAAAACGATCGTGTGTCACCTGGCGGCGTTCGTTAATGCGCTGTGTGGATTGAAGGTGCACATCATCACGGTGAACGACTACCTGGTGAAACGCGATGCGGAATTTGCTCAGCCCATCTTCGAGCTTCTCGGGATTTCAGTCGGGTTCATTCAGGGGCAGGTCGATCCGAGCGGTCGGGAGGGGATTCGTCAGGCGGCGTATGCGTGTGACATCACCTACGGGACCAACAGCGAGTTCGGGTTCGATTACCTGCGCGACAATATGAAGACCCGCCGTCAGGATCAGGTGCAGGGGCCGCTTGATTTCGTGATCGTCGATGAAGTGGACTCGATTCTGATTGATGAGGCGCGCACGCCGCTGATTATCTCCGGTCCGACCTCCGACGACGTAACGCGCTACGGGCGGGCGGACAAAGTGGCTGAGGAGTTGGTGCGGCGACAGGTGAGGTGGGATCGCCGCGTCCGCGACACCGTGGCCAAGTACGATGGTAACGACCACGGTATTCCCAAGCTCGACGACGCGATGCACATTCTCGGCTATCGCGCGCCCGCCAAATCCGGTGGCAAACGCGGGAGCAAGGGGAAAAAACAGGATGAGGCGACCACCCCGGCGGCCACCGAGACGGCTGTTGAAGATGACAGTGAAAAGCTCGGGGCGTTGGGACCGGACTTTCTGACCGACGACCAGGTGGAAGCGATTCAGGCCTATGAAAACGATGTACTGAGGGTTCCTCGAGAAGAGCAGTATCAACGATATTTCATCGTGCAGATCGAGCGCAAGCAGGTGGGTATTACGCATGAGGGGGTGACGGTTGCGCAGGAACACCTGGACATCGGGAGTTTGTACAGCGGGGCCAACGTGGAGTGGCCCCATTTGATCGAGAACGCGTTGCGGGCGCACAAGGTCTATGAGCGAGATCGCGACTATGTGGTGCAGGAGGGTGAGGTCGTCATCGTCGATCAATTCACCGGACGTTTGATGGTCGGTCGGCAGTGGTCGGATGGTTTACACCAGGCTGTCGAGGCGAAAGAGCACGTGCGGGTCAAGGAGGAAACGCAGACGCTCGCGACGATCACCATCCAGAACTTCGTGAAGCTTTATCGCATCAAGGCGGGTATGACCGGTACGGCGCTGACCGAGGCGACCGAGTTCGACAAAATCTACCGGTTGGAAGTGGTTGAAATTCCGACGAACCGTCCGGTGAACCGCGTCGATCACGACGACAAGATGTATCGCAACGTTGACCAGAAGTACGGCGCGATCGTGGAGGAGGTTCACGATATACACCGTCGGGGTCGTCCGGCGGATCCGTTCTTATTGGCCGACTTATTGGCCGCCCTACGGAAAGCACTCGAACCATTGGGGCAGGATGTATCCAAGATCAGTCAAGCCATTGATCGGTTCAACAACGCCGAAATGGGCGATCAGGCGTGCATCAACTTCATGGCTGAAGCGTACGACGAAGCGATGGGCGATTTGATTCGCGGTCGACCGGTCCTTGTGGGCACCACGAGCGTCGACAACTCGGAAAAACTGTCGCGCCTGTTGACGAACCGGTACGGCATCGACCACGAAGTGCTCAATGCAAAGAACCACGCGCGTGAGGCGGACATCGTAGCCAAGGCGGGCTTTGCGTCGTTGCCGACGTCGGGTCGCGACAAGACGCCTTACGGCCACGTTACGATTGCCACGAACATGGCCGGGCGCGGAACCGACATCAAACTAGGTCCGGGCGTTGTCTTCGAGAAATGCAAAATGCCGGAATCTACGGCGGAGCAGACATCGAACGGCACCCCGTTGACCGTACTCTATCCGCCGGGGGTGACGAAGTGCTGCATTCACTGCGAGGAATACGACGCGGCGACGAATTGCGCGCATTGTTACAAGCCCAAGCTGGACCCGCGTTTTCCGGCGATGGGACGTAGTGTCTGCGCGCTGAGCCCGCCCTGCGGGTTGCACATCATTGGAACCGAACGGCACGAGGCGCGGCGCATCGATAACCAGTTGCGCGGTCGCGCGGGTCGACAGGGAGACCCCGGTTCGTCCCGGTTTTCGCTGTCGTTGGAGGACGACCTGCTCAAGATGTTCATGCCGGATTGGATGCTCAAAATGATGGAGAAGCTCGGTTT
>CAZWWW010000077.1:0-9378 GCA_964637715.1 uncultured Phycisphaeraceae bacterium
CCACGTTCGCCCGCCGTCATCGGTGTAGGCATACCCCGCCTGGCGAAAATCGGAATCGACGCTGTCGAACTGCCGCCAGCCGATGGCCATGCGGTTCGGGTTGTTGGGATCAACCGCGATGGACGGCTCGTTCGCCGCGTCGCCGAGGATATTGGCTCCACGGGCGTCGACGTTTACCTGTATGCTTTCATGTCCATCGCGAACCCACGGAGCAGCGTGCGCGATCGAACCTGCGGGCGGGGTGACCGGGCGAGGCGCGGGTTCCGGCAGCACGTCGGGAATCTCCCGTTGTGACAGGCGTTGTTCGAGTGGAGCAACGCGCGCACGATTCGAGCGGGTGACAACTGATGCGCGGCGTGGGGGGGAGCGTCTCGGATCGGTTGGTGGTGCCCGCAGGAGCTGAACGCCAACGTCGGGTTCAGGAAGCTCGAAACGGCAGGGCGAGGTGATGTCCATGCGAATGACACCAACGTTGTCCTCGTCGACCGAGGCCAGTTGAACGTAGTAGGTTTGGCCTGGAACAAGATTGCGCACGCAAAGCACGGCACCACCGTTGGCGCAGATGGGCGTATCGTTAGCGCAGGCGATTTCGTTAAGCAAACCGCACGGCAAGCTCGGACCGAACAAGTCGGGCGGTTCGAACACGCTTATTACCGTGTCGCGAGGCGGAAACGTCTTGCATGTGTCGATACGTGCCGACGTATGTGTGGCCGTGAAGGTGTACCAGGTCGCGCCCAGCGGGCGCAACCCTGGGAATCCTTCCAGGCAGGATACCGGTTCACTCCATTGAAAGATCACGTTCGTGTTCGCAACGATGACGCTATCCGTCGACTGAATGTTTCTGGGACCGTAGTCGGAAAACGAACCACAGGTCCCGTTCTGCGCCTTAGCATCGCAAAGCATTACGGCACGGCGCACACACACTTCGTCCCACTCGACCGTGCAGCACCAGTTGTCGATTCGGCAAACTGTTTCGGAGCAGTTCGCGTCCTCACAATCGGGTCCGGTCCGTGCTTGCGCGCAATCACCGAGCGGGCAGTGCTGGATATCCTCTCCACAAAACAAACCGAGTTCCCAATCCCGGTCCGCGTCGAGCGGTTCCACCAGATCGCATTGTTCCTCGGTCAGGTTCTCACATTGTTGATCCAGCACGCAACAGGCAGCTACTCCGCAGGGATGCTCAAACGGCTCGGGGTCGCACGTCCCGCTCTCAACCCAGTTAGACGGGAATCCGTCAGCCTGCTGTACCTGCGTTGGAAACGCGCAGTTCATCTCCGGAACCACGCGGCAAACGGCGTTACCGTCGTCGTCCGGGAAGACCGGATCGCAGCACGCACCCGACGGCGGGTCGCCTGCACAGAAGATGGTTACGTCGAAATTTGAGATGGAAAAGAGATTCGGTTGATCGGTATGTTCCCAATCGGGATCAGTTAACATCGCATTGCAGCGACGCCCGACTGCCGAGCGCGCGAATCCGTGACGGCTTGTACCGACGTCAGGCGCTCGCCGCGAGAGAATCCAGCCACCACCTTGCGCAGCAATTTCTAAACTCATCCAGAGCTTGCGGGACGGAAGCGGGATCGGCTGATCGAACGTTGCACGAACTACATAGGAGCCGGGCCCTGAAGTAATCAAGGCTGCTTTGAATGTTCCCGGAACTTGCGCCCCCGGGAGTCCGCCGTCATCCTCGAAGAGCCTCATGCGAAAACTCGAACCGTTTGTGGAATTGTCTAATCGCACGCCCACTTCGTAGGCGATCATGTCGCAGTCGTCGACGCTCAATTCGATGTCCTCGGCCATGCACCAACGCGATCCTTCGCTGAATCCGTTGCGACCGGGCGAGGACGCCCGGTAGGCAGGGAACAAGGGTGGACATTCGTCGCGGACAAAAACCTCGGCGTTGAAGCTGGCCTGAGGATGGGATGGAAATCCACCTGTGTCGGCCTCACAGGGACTCCCCGGAAAATCAATCACATCCGCGGAAAAACCAACGAGCGCCGGGGCGCCGCCGCGAACACCGACGTTCGGGCGATTCGGCTTGACGCCGAGCCAGACGGTCGGTGGTAGGAGAACCACCGTTTCAGGCGCTATAACGAACTCGACTTCAACAAGCGCAGCGTCGTCTTCCGCGGCGACCTTGATAGACCCCTCGGTGCCCGGAATCGGACTTCCCCCTGCTTGCGGGCAATTGTCAAAGAGTGCGAACTCAACTCGATAGGCACCGGTCGCCCGTCCGGGGATTCCCCGCCCGGTGACATAAAACGTGTAGCGCGACAAAGAACACTGCGGACCGCCCGTTAACGTGAGGTCGTCCGCGGCCCATTGGTCAGGCGGCAACACCAGCGCGACCTCGCCGAGCGTATTGGAATAGATTACGCGTTCTTCATGTGCCGCAGCGGCTGCACCTGCAGCGCCAACGGTTTTTCGAATCACGGGCAGCGTGGCCGGCAGCGCGTACGTTGTTACCGCTGGATTTGCCTGTTCATCGGCGTTGACGGCTCGGGGTGTTTGGGATGCCCGTGTCGTGGGTGGGGCGGTTAGGAAAGCGCTCGACAGGATAAGCCCGATGAGGGGATTCATGATTCGCTCCCATGAACCAAGTCACGTCCGGGGGCAACAAGCTTCCCTTTTTTCTTCTACCGCGCTTACACATAGTAGGCCCCACTGCCTGCCCGGTCAAGCGAAAACGCTCGTTTTCTATTCGGGCTTCGACGGCCAGCACGTACAGCAATATCCGTTAGTGTGTATCGCCGTATCGAGTCAATTCGCCGGATGAAACGGTGATTCGACCGCTACACAACAATAGAGCTTGCTCTAGGGAAACAGGAAGTGAGGGTAGTCGAGTCGCCATACAATGACGTGCTTTCCACTAACCCAGCGCAGCCAGATTAAGGCGGTGTTGTCGTTACCGGGCAGCCGTTCGGCAGGCCATACCCGCCTTCGGTGATGACCATATCCCCGGCTTGGAGCCCTTCAAGAATCTGTATGAAGTCACGCGTATCGGCGCCGACACGCACCTGGATTTCATAGGCCTTGTCGTTTCGCACGACGTGCAACACCGAGATCCCTTCGCGGTCCGCGACGGCGGACACCGGTACCACCAACGCCCGTTCGATCGCCGGTAGCGAGACGCTAACTCTACAGGCGAGCCCCGGTCTTAGCAGGCCCGTCTTATTCCCCAGCATGGCGAACGCGTGTACATCGCCCGTCCTCGGATCCGCCGTACCGCTGAATCGCTCAATCCTGCCCTCGAATCGCTTCGATCCAAGCGACGAGACGGTCACCTCCGCGCCCGCCCCTTGTTTTACGCTCGGCAGGAAAGCACTCGGTACGCGAATCCGAACAAAGACCTGCGACAGGTCAACAACCGTGGCCAGCCGATCCGCCAGTGCGACATGCGCGCCCCGTCTTGCCTGGAGTTGGGTCACGATGCCCTCAAGGGGGCTGGTCAGTTTGCAGAAGTCAACGGCGAGTTGAGCGTGCGCCAGCTCGGCCCGGGCGACCTTGAGCTTCGATTGGGCTTCGGCGATCGTTTCGGGACGCGTACCCGCCTCGTACAAATCGAGCTTGGCCTGGGCGGCTGCGTAGACGGCTTGCTGACGCTGGATCATGGATTGTAGTTTCTTGAATTCGACCTCGGAGACTTCCTTGTTGTCGTGCAGTTTGACGGTGGCGTTCATGCGCAGGCGCAATGCTTCCAGATCCGCCCGCGCCTGACGCACGTCTTGCCTGGCAATCTCAATCTCCTGTGGGAGATAGCCGTGTTCCATTCGATCGAGCACGGCTTGCTGTTGATGGACGAGGGCTTCAGCGCTGAGACGCTCGGTCTCCACTTGACGTGTGTCCAACTGGATGAGGGGCTGCCCGCTCTTGACGGCGGCACCCTCTACGACCGATACCGTCTGAATACGGCCTTCTGTTTGTGCGGTGATGACGACTGTTCGCTCCGGGATGGCCACAATCGTGCCCACAACGTCGATCGAAGGGCGGAGCGTCGTCAGTTCCGCCTTGGCAACACGTACGGGTACGGAAGAGGTGACTTCAGCGTCCTTGGCTTGTTCGCCTGTTTGTTTCGGCGTACAGCCGGTAACAGTCCATACGCAGGCGAGACACGGCGCGACACAGACGCAAAGGGTAAACGTGCGTCGGTGCCACGGGATCGGAGCTGGTATGACACGGTCATTGTTCGTCATGTCGCTTGTCCTTCCGTACTGCGGACGACGCACCGTTCATCGACCCTTCCTGCGCGACCACGGTATCAAGCCGGAAGATGCGCATCAGCAAGTAATAAAACACCGGCGTGGCGACGAGCGATAGAAGTAACGAAATGCACAACGCGCCGATAACGGCGATCGCCAGCGGACGGAGCATGTCCGCTCCGGCTCCCACGCCATAGGCCAGCGGAAGAAGCCCCAGAAACGCCGTCATGGTCGTCATAATGACCGGGCGGAGCCTCCGTCTACCCGACCGCACCAGCGCCTCAACCAGCGTCATCCCTCGCGCACGGAGGTGATCCACAAAATCCAGCATGAGGATGCCGTTCTTGGCTACGATGCCGACGCCTATGATCGCACCGAGAAACGACACGATGTTGAGCGACGTACCGGTTATCCACAGGGCGGCGATCACCCCAAACATAGCGAGCACGGCGCCGATCACGATGGCGAGCGGATGGAGGACGGAACGAAACTCGATCAACAGCACGCCGTAGACCAAGAGGATGGCCATGACGAGAACGAACATGAGATTGCGAAACGACTGCTGCTGTTGTTGAAACAGACCGCCGTATTCGATCGAAACGTCCGGCGGCACGGTCAAGGTCCGGGCCAGTTTTTCTTTGATGGCGGCGATGCCGCTGCCGAGATCGCGGCCGGTCAAGCGCCCGGACACCGCGATGAGTTCTCGAAGGTCTTCGCGGTGGCGCTCGAGCAAACCCGGGCGATGCTGCACATTGGTTACGTCGTGCAGCGTCACGCTCAGTCCCTGCGGCGTGTGCAGAGGCAGCTCGGCGATGTCAGCCGACCGCTGCCGTCGGTCTTTCCTGAGCAGCACGCGCACGCCGACGATGCGATCGCCCTCCAGTACATAAGATGTGTTGGTTCCCAGCAACGCCGTGCGCAGCATCGTTCCGATCTTCTCTGTGTTGAGCCCGACGCGCGCCGCATCCGCCCGTCGAATCTGGAACGTGAGCGATGGGCCGGCCACGATTAGGCCGTTGTTCACATCGACGACGCCCGGAACGGTTTCAATGGCGTCGGCGATCCGTCGCGCCATCTGTTTGAGCTTTTCCGTATCCGACGAGAAGATCTTGATTTCTATCGGGTTGGGCGACCATGTAAGATCACCGATCAGATCACCGAGCACGCCGGGGAATTCGGTTTGCAACGCCGGCTCCGCCGCGGTGATCCGTTCTCGAAGGTCGTCGATGACCGCAGCGGTACTGCGTTGTCGTTTTTGTCGCAGCTTGACAAGAAAATCGCCGGTGTTGGGCTCGGCGATCGCGAGCGCCAGGCGAGCCCCGGTTCGCCGTGAATAGCTTTCCACTTCGGGTGTGCTACGGAGGATGTCCTCGACGTGGCGCAACATGCGGTCCGTCTCGGCGAGACTCGTGCCCGGGCGCGAGAAGTAGTCCAGTACGAACGCTCCCTCATCTTGAGCCGGCAGAAAATCAGTATCCAGTCGAGTATAAAGGAAGGCACCGGCGGCGACGACCAGGACCATGCACAGGCTCGAAAGTCCGAGATGACGCAGCGCGCGGCGTACCACCCATTCGTAACCTGCGATGACGCGGCGTAACACGGGGCCGCCTTGTTCGAGTTCGTCTTGAACGGGACCATAGCCCGCGCGGAGTAACAGGCTGCCCAGCGTGGGGGTGAGGGTCACGGCCAACACCAACGAGGTCAACAGCGCGATCACCATGGTCAACGCCAGCGCGCGAAAAAACACGCCAGCCACACCGTTAAGAAAAGCGAGGGGAATGAACACGACGACCGGCGTGAGGGTACTGCCGACGAGCGGCACGCCGACTTCTCGCACGGCCAGCAAGGCCGCACGGCGCGGCGCGTGCCCGGCACAAATCTTGGCATACATCGACTCGACGATGACGATGGCGTCGTCGATGACCATGCCGATCGCAGCGGCGATGCCACCGAGTGTCATCAGGTTGAAGCTCATACGGAACAGGCGCATGCCCGCCAGGGTGACAAGGATCGTCACCGGGATGGCCAAAGCCGCCACCAGTGTGGTCGAGGGTTTCCGTAGGAACGCGAACAGCACGATCATCGAAAGTGCGAGTCCGATGACGATGCTTTCCCAAACGCTCCGCACCCCTTCGCGGACGAAGAGCGATTGGTCGTAAAAGAAGGCCATCCGCATGTCCGGAGGGAGCTCCTTTTTGAGCAAGGACAGCTCGTGTTTGAGGTCGTCGGCGATGCTGAGCGTACTTCCGTCCGGTTGGGCGTAAACGTTCAGCAGTACCGCGTCGACGCCGTCGGCGGTGACGATGTTATACCTCGGAGCGGCGCCCGGACGGACGGACGCCACATCGCGGACGTGAACGGGAGCGCCGCCCTTCCACGCAACGACGACGCCGTCGATCTCGTCACGATTGGCGACCCGGCCGTCCACCATCGTCAGGTAGAGCTGATGGTCTTCCTCGTGCATCCCCGCCGGAACGAATTTGTTCGTCGCGGCCAGCGCCTGGCTGACCGCCCCAAAGGTCAAGCCGTACGCGGAAAGCTTGACCGGATCGACGAGCACGTGAAACTCGGGCACGTCTCCGCCGACGAGCGCCACCCGTGCGACACCGTTGATTCGCAAGAAGCGAGGGTTGATGTCGTAGCGGGCGGTCTCCCACAAGTCCGTCATGCTGCGCGTTTCGCTGGTCAGGCTGATGCCGATCACCGGGAAGGCCGCGAAAGTCAGGCGATGCACGACGGTCGTCGCGTTGGGGGGCAGCGAGCTGCGGATCTGCGACAAACGACCGAGCACGTACAACTCCGCCTGTACCATGTTCGTCTGCCACGAGAAAAACACATTGACCTCGGCCGAACCACGACCCGTTGCCGAGCGAATGTTGACGGCGCCGGGAATGTCTTTCATTGACTCTTCGATGGGGCGCGTGATCGTGGCCATCATCTCGTCAGCCGGCATGACGCCGCTGTCCACGAGGATGACCACGCGTGGAAAGTTGGTCTGCGGAAACACGGATGAGGGCATGCGGTCCGCGGCGTAGGCGCCGGCCAGGCACAGAACCAGCGTGACGAACAGGATGCCCTTGCGGTAGCGGATGTAGAACCCCTCCGCCTGTGGCGCATCGGACGATCCGCTCAGGTTCGGAGGTTCAGGCGTCGTGGGTGGGTTCGTCGTCATCATCGTAGCGGCGCTACAACAGGAACGCCGCCAGGGCTTCCCGCGCGAACTGCTGCAGGAACGAGGTGAACTCGCCGGGCATCGTGGACAAGCCGGCGGGAGCGTCGCATCCGGTCAGGAGAATGACGCCTGCGATGACCATCATCGCGCGAAGGCAACCACTGCGGGCGCATTTGGCCATCACGGCTTCTCCACGTCGGGTTTGGATGTCGTGTCTGAAGGTGTTTCGTCCTTGACTTCCGACGGGAATCGACCGCCGGTCGCGCGGCGCATCTCCGCCAGCGCCGTCGCGTAATCGCGCTCCGCCACGACATACGCCTCGCGCTGCGCGACCAGCGTTCGCTCAGCGTCAAGCAGGGCGAGCACATCCAATCGGCCGGCGCGATAGGCGTTCTGCGCGACCTCCACGGTGCTGCGCGCGTTGGGCAACGCCTCCTGTTCAAAGAACGTCACGAGGTCCGAGGCGCTTCTGGCGATCACCAACGCCTCCTGCGTCTCGCGTGCCACGTTATCCAGGATCACCTCGTATTCCTTTCGAGCCTGCGCCGCCACGAATTGCGCCTTGGCGATTTGCGCCTGGTTCTGGTCAAAGATCGGTAACGTGATGTTCAGCGTCGGGCCGAGCAGAGAATCGATAATCTGGCTACTTTCGCGTTTTCGTTCGGCTCGCGATTGAATGCTCGGCGCCGTCAAACGCCCGTTCGCCACGGAGGCCCGCGCCGTATCGGCGAGAACGTGCCGACGCGACAGGGCGCGGCGTTCCGTGCGTTCCCACTCCACGCCGAGCGTGACATTCGGGAAGATCCGCAGGTATTGCCGCTCGATCTCATCCTCCGCGCCGCGTACCTTCATGGCCGCGGCGCGGGCATCGAGTCGCTGCCGCATCGCGAACAGCAACTACGACTCGTCATCTTCAAACGGCAGCGCCTCATGCGGAAGCGCATCTTCCAGTGTCCACGGCTGCCGCCATCGAGCGAGGCCGAGGGTATTGGCGAGCGTCGTTTCGGCGACGCGGCGGTCCCGACGAACGGCCATCGCCCGCAATCGGACGCTGAGAACGTTGGCCCGCGCCAGATTGACATCCACCTTGCCGACCTCGCCGGCCTGGAACCGATCCTCGGCCAGCTTCAGCGACCGCTCGGCGAGGTCCACGCCATCGCCCGTGATTGCCTCCAATTGTCGCAGAGCGATCAGTCGATAGCAGTCGCGCTTCACGTCGGCCGCCAGGATGGTGGCTTGATGGACGATTTCCAGAATCGTTTGCTCCATGGCGGCCTTGGCGATGCGCTGACGGACCGGAATCCGCCAGAGGTCGGCCAACTGCTGTGCGTAGTCCAAGGTCAGGTTGGATCGACCCCCGCCTTCGGGAAAGCGGTGGCTGATCCCCAGCGATGGGTTCGGCAGGAGGCCGGCCTGGACGACCTCCGCGCGCGACACGCCGATCCGTTGGAACATCGCTTGAAAACGCTTGCTGTTGAGCAGTGCGATCTGAACGGCCTCGTCGGTCGTCAAACCATCGGCGAGCAGTGCCGCCACCGCATCCTGGACCGTCGAATCCGCGCCGGGGTTGTACGTTTGATTCACACCGGTACGTGCGGCCGCCATGCGTTCCGCGCGATCGAAGTCGGGTCGCGGATCAACGGTGGCGCATCCGGTCAGGGCGGCCAAGAGGAGCGCTACCGGTACGTGTGAAAAACGTTGGTGGCGTGTCATTTAAGTATCACACTCATGGGGTATTCGAGTCGATGCCCCGGGGATTACCGATCCACCAACGCCCATAACACGTGTATCCGCTCGGTCCGGTGTTCGCGGCGCCTGGCCCACGAAACGGCATCGACAAACCGCATGGCTGGTTCACGGGACAGTCCCTTCCCATTCGGAGAGAACTCATTCGCTGCGCCGTCGAATGAGCCAACACAGTTGTACGCGCCAAACCCGGTGAAGCAAGGCCCCGAAGATTAGAATCTCATTAGAGTTTGCACCTGATTTTGCACCGTCAATGGGTAG
>CAZWWW010000078.1:0-9363 GCA_964637715.1 uncultured Phycisphaeraceae bacterium
TGGGATCGAGTAGGCACGTGACCACGGAGCCCCAAGGGCGACACAACCCTTCATCGCTGGTTTGAAACCCTGGTGTCGCCCCTCCGGGGCTTGGGGATTGTGATGCGGGTGTTCCCCGGGCTTACGCCCGTGGCTACTGGTCGATCGCCCCGCTGGGGCTGAGGATGACCCGCCCGCCGATACTGTCATACACCCCGCTCACCCTTGCCGCACTCGTCGAGCGTCCGCAGGTGGCGTAACATGCTTTGGATGAACGAGGGCACCGGCCGTACCAGCGCGATGCGCATCATCGACGCGAACCTGAACCGCGGTGCCGAGGCGCTGCGCGTTATGGAAGAATATGCCCGGTTCGCCCTTGACGACCAACTGCTCACGAGGGCGATCAAGGACGCGCGGCATCGACTGCGCCGCTGCGTAGCTGAATCGTGCGCTGATGAACTGATCCGCCGGCGAGACATTGTCGGCGACGTAGGCCGAACCACCAAAACGAAATCGGAAGGCACTCGGACAGACACGCAGGCGGTCGTGGTCGCCGCGTGCAAGCGGTTGACCGAAGCGCTGCGGGCGATCGAGGAATATGGGAAAACGATCGACGGAATGTTCGCCGCTGAGGTGGAGCGCATTCGATACGAAGGCTATGACCTCGAACGCAGGTTGCGATTGACACCAGACGCAAAAGCCCGCTTCGATCACGTCAGGTTGTACGTCATCATCACGGAGGCGTTGTGCGTCAGCGACTGGTACGAAACGGCACAGGCTGCGTTACAAGGCGGGGCTGATTGTCTGCAACTTCGCGAGAAGCAGCAGCCCGACCGTGTCCTGCTCGAACGCGCCCGTCGGTTGGCGACACTCTGTCGAACGCAGGGCAAACTGTTCATCGTTAACGATCGCCCGGACATCGCGGCTGCGAGCGGCGCGGACGGCGTTCATCTCGGTCAGGACGACCTGCCCGTTGCCGCCGCCCGGCGCATCCTGCCCACCACGGCGATCGTGGGCGTCAGCTCGCACACGATCGAGCAGTTCGACCGTGCTGTGGTTGATGTCCCGGACTACGTTGCCGTTGGTCCCATGTTTGCCTCGGCGACCAAGCCTCAGAACCTGATAGCCGGAATCGACACGCTGGTCGCGGCGCGGGCGCGGACGTCGCTGCCCCTCGTGGCGATAGGCGGTATTGACGAAGAGAACGCGGCAGCGGTGGCCTCTGTGGGCCCGGTTTGCCTTTGTGTGTGCCGGGCGGTGATTGCGTCCGCGGACGTAGCCGGGGCGTGCCGCCGACTCAAGACCATCGCATCCGGTACCTGAAACATCCGCCCCGTCGATCCGCCAGGGACGCCCTGTCCAAGCCGCTGCTCCTCCTGAGCCGACAACCCGACAAGAGTAGAGTGTGTGCGACAATGCCCCAATACCCTCTGTCGCCCTCCTTATCGGGAGCGCGTCGATCCTATTATTTTTGCAAACACCGGCAACGTCCAAGGCCGATACTTGTGACAATCGGTGCCCTGGATCTGGAAATAACCGCGCCCGGTAACACCCGCGGCGACGCCGGAGCAGAGTCCGCTTGACGTGGTGACTTGCACCGCACCCTCATCAGCTCAAAAAAAGGGGCAACGGTGCGGCAGGGCTCGCCACACAATAACCGACACGGCTCTGACGCACGCCAAGCGACGACCGGGCGCGCTGGTTTTGAAATCGTGGGAGGCTGGTCCTAGAATAAGGTGGGGTTTCGTTGGGAGCATCTCGTTAGTCGGATAAGCGACGCGGACGAACCCGCCGGTAGCGGTGGCAGCTATCGAACACGTGGTGCGACCCCTGCCCTTCAATCGAGCCTGTAGCGTAATGGTGGTTTCGTCCACCGGGTAAACGGTCTGGAAGTTGAGAACCTGAACATGACACGCGCACAAGACATTCTGGCGGTCGTCCAGCAGAGCATGGACAAGGATCGTTTTCGCGAGCAGCATTGGGAGGGCTCGTTCGAGGACTACCTCGAGCTCGTCGCGAAGGATTCGCGTATAGCGCGAAACGCGTTTCAGCGTATCTACGACATGATCATGCACTTCGGTTGTGAGCGGTATACGCGCGTGCGCGAGGAACTGGTACGTTACAATTTCTTTTCCGACCCGATCGACGAAGGGACCGACGCCATCTTCGGACTCGACAAGCCCCTGATGAACCTTGTCGATTTTTTCAAGTCGGCGGCCCACCAATACGGCACCGAGCGCCGCATCCTGCTGCTCCACGGACCGGTTGGTTCATCCAAGAGCACGATAGCCCGCCTGCTCAAAAAAGGATTGGAATATTACTCCCAACTCGACGAAGGTGCCCTCTACACTTTTTCCTGGCATACCGAAGACGAGCAGGGCCGTGAATTGATCCAACCCTGCCCGATGCACGAGGAGCCGCTCAAGCTGATCCCGATCGGTGCCCGCAAGTCCGTGCTCGCTCAGCTTAACGAACACACATCGGACGGTACGCAGATTCGAATCGAAGGCTCGCTCGACCCCTTCTGTCGAAGAATGTTCGATGATCTGCTGATCAAGTACGACGGCAACTGGCACGAGGTGATGAACCACATACGGGTGCGGCGGTTCGTGCTCAGCGAAAAAGACAGGCTCGGGATCGGTACGTTTCAGCCCAAGGACGAAAAGAACCAGGACTCGACCGAACTCACCGGGGATATCAATTATCGAAAAATCGCCGAATACGGAAGCGACAGCGACCCGCGGGCGTTTAACTTCGACGGCGAGCTGAACATCGCCAACCGCGGGTTGGTGGAGTTCATCGAAGTCCTCAAGCTGGACGTCGCGTTCCTTTACGACCTGCTCGGGGCCTCGCAGGAACATGTGATCAAGCCCAAGAAGTTCGCCCAGACCCACATCGACGAGGTCATCATCGGGCACACGAACGAGCCTGAATACCGAAAGCTCCAGTCCAACGACCTGATGGAGGCGTTTCGCGACCGCACGATTAAAATCGACGTGCCCTACAACATCAAGCTCGACGATGAAATCGCCATCTATGAAAAGGACTTTAATAAGGACCGCATACGGGGTATCCACATCGCCCCGCACACCATCGAGGTGGCGGCCATGTGGGCGGTACTCACCCGCCTCGACGAGCCCAAGAAGCCCGGGCTCACCGTGATGCAAAAACTCAAACTCTACAACGGCAAGAACATACCCGGATTCACCGAGGATTCCGTTCGTGAATTACGCGAGGAGGCACCGCGCGAAGGGATGGGCGGGATCAGTCCGCGGTACATTCAGGACAAGCTCTCGAATTCGCTCGTCAGCGAACAGGCCATTCAGCAGAAGTGCATCAATCCGTTTATGGTAATGAACGAATTGGAGTCGGGATTGGCCCACCACAGTCTGATCAACGATGAGGAGCTGAAGACGCGCTTCCGAGAACTGTTGGGCACCGTACGGGAAGAGTATGAGGATATCCTGAAATCGGAAGTGCAGCGGGCTATCAGCGCCGACGAAGACGCCATCGCCCGCCTCTGCTCGAATTACATAGAAAACGTTCGCGCTTATACCCAGCACGAAAAAGTGCGCAACCGCTACACGGGCAAGGATGAGTCTCCCGACGAGCGTCTGATGCGTTCCATCGAAGAGAAGATCGACATCCCCGAAAGTCGTAAAGACGACTTCCGCCAGGAGATCATGAATTACATCGGGGCGTTGTCGCTCGATGGGAAGAAGTTCGAATACCACACCAACGCGCGGTTGCACAAAGCGCTGGAGCTCAAGCTGTTCGAGGACCAACGGGATACGATCAAACTGAAGAACGTCGTGTCGGGCGTCGTGGACGATGAGACCCAGGCCAAGATCGACGTCGTGAAACAACGTCTGATCAAGTACTTCGGGTACAACGAAGTGAGCGCGACGGACGTGCTGAATTATGTCGCCAGCATTTTCGCGCGAGGCGACACGCAACAGGAGAGTGCGTAAGACCCTGTACCGCCCACGGTGTGGCGCCGGATCCGGGCGGTGTCGTCGCGGCGTGCAAGCAGGTTTCGTACCCGTTACGAACAGGGGCGTGAACAACGCGGCATTGTTTGGATTCGCTGGCGATGGACTGTTTCGTACCGATGTTGGGGCGCGCGTGCCCGGTCCGGTCACCCGGATGTTTCGATGGTTTGATCGATCATGATTCTCCAAATCAACAACGATCACCAACGCTTTCGCAAAATCGTCAAAGGAAAGATCCGCGACGACCTGCGGAAGTTTCTTACGCGCGGCGAGCTGCTGGGACGAGAGGGCAAGCAATACATCAGCATCCCCGTCAGGGGCATCGACATACCGCGATTCCGCTACGGCGATAACAGCGATTCCGGTGTGGGCAAGGGCGACGCCCAAGCCGGTGACGCCGTGGGCGACGCCGACGGAGGTGCCGGAGCCGGCGGAACGGAAGAGGGGCGGCACATCCTCGAGGTCGACGTCTCGCTCGATGAACTCGCCGACATTCTCGGCGAGGAGCTTCAGTTGCCGCGCATCAAGCCCAAGGGACGCCACCGCATCACCTCCGAGCGCGACAAATACAGCGGTATCCGACAGGCGGGGCCCGAGTCCCTGCGCCATTTCAAGCGGACGTTCCGCCGTGCGCTACGCCGCCAGATCATGGCCGGTCTCTACAATGCCGACGCCCCGCGCATCGTTTTCGAACGTAGCGATAAAGTCTATCGAAGCTGGAAAACCGTTCTTAAACCGCAATCCAACGCCGTCATTATCTACATGATGGACGTGTCCGGCTCGATGGGCGACGAACAAAAGGAGCTCGTTCGCCTCGAAGCGTTCTGGATCGATACCTGGCTGCGAAAAAACTACCAGGGAATCGAGAGCCGCTACATCGTCCACGACGTGCGCGCCGGGGAGGTCGATCGCGAGACATTCTTCCGCATCCGCGAAGACGGGGGTACGCGCATCAGCAGTGCGTTCCGTCTCGCCCGCGACATCCTCGACAAGCAATACGCCGCCGACGAGTGGAACGTCTATCTGTTCCATTTTTCCGACGGGGACAACAGTAGCGAGTCCGACAGCCGAGAGTGCTGCACGATGATCCGCGACCACCTGGCGCCCGGTGTGAACATGTTCGGCTATTGCCAGGTCGCCAGCGCCTACGGCAGCGGGAATTTCATCAACGTCGTACACGAACACCTGTCGGACGTCGAAGCCGTCATCACCAGCCGCGTCAACACGAAAGACGACATCTACGACAGTATCAAGACCTTTTTCTCGAAAGGGCGGTAGCGACAAGCTAGAGCAAGCTCTATTTTTGTGTAGCGGTCGAATCACCGTTTCATCCGGCAAATCGACTCGATGCGGCTATACACGATTACAGACAATGCTGTATCCAAGACGGTGCCAGCGACCATGAGCCACAATACCCTTTTATCACCTGAAATATCCAAATGGATAGAGATCATCGCGGACTACGCGCGCCGCGAGGAGCTTGATTTCTATCCGACGATCTTCGAGATGCTCAACTCCGAGCAGATATCCCAGGTGGCTGCGTACGGCGGGTTCCCCCGGCGCTACCCTCACTGGCGCTTCGGTATGGAATACGAACGACTGCGCAAGAGCCATCGCTATGGGTTGAGCAAGATCTACGAAATGGTCATCAACAACAACCCCTGCTACGCCTATCTGCTCAACGACAACATGTTGGTCGACCACAAGACGGTCATCGCCCACGTCTACGGTCACGGCGACTACTTCAAGAACAACAAATGGTTCAGCAAGACCAACCGGAAGATGATCGACGAGATGGCCAATCACGCCACGCGCGTGCGCCGCTACATCGAGCGCCACGGTCTCGATCGCGTGGAGCAGTTCATCGACACCGCCCTCTCGCTGGAGGACCTCATCGATCCACACTCGGTCTTCATGCGCCGCGAGCCGAACCCCGCGCCGCTGACCAGCGGACAAGCTGAAAAAGCAAAGCCCGTGGAGCCCACGCGCTACCCCGCCAAGAGCTACATGGATCGGTACATCAATCCACCCGAACGCATGGCCCGGGACCGTGACGCGGAAACCGCCGACACGGAAAAAGCCATGGGTCGTTTCCCAGCCGAACCCCGGCGCGACGTGCTGTTGTTCCTGCTTCGAAACGCCCCGCTCGAGGATTGGGAAGCGGATATTCTTTCCATCATTCGCGACGAAGCCTATTACTTCGCGCCGCAGGGGCAAACCAAAATAATGAACGAAGGGTGGGCCAGCTACTGGCACTCCACCATGATGACCAACTACATCCTAAGCGACGGCGAGCTCATTGATTATTGTGAGCACCACGCCGGTACGCTCGCTACCAGCCCCGGTCGCCTCAACCCCTACAAACTGGGCATCGAACTGCTGCGCGACATTGAACGGCGATGGAACACCGGTCGCTACGGACCGGAATACGACGCCTGCGACGACATGGCCACCCGTCGCGAATGGGGCAAGGATAAAGCACCGGTGGGTCGTGTGGTTGGTCGCGGATCGCCGGGACGGGAAAAAATCTTCCAGGTGCGGGCGCTCTACAACGACGTCACGTTTCTCGACGAGTTTCTTACGCCCGAGTTCGTCGATGAGCAGAATCTCTACCACTACCGCCAGGATCCCGCGACGGGCAAGATGGTCGTGGTCAACCGCGACTTCAAGCAGATCAAACAGCAGTTGTTGTTCATGTTGACCAACCACGGACAACCGTACATCTATGTGATGGACGGCAACTACGCCAACCGTGGCGAACTCTTCCTCGCACACCGACACACCGGCGCCGACATCGAAATCAAATACGCCGTCGAAACGCTCAAGAGAATCCACAAACTCTGGCGTCGCCCCGTACACCTCCACGCCTGCATTGACGACGAACCCATCCTATTCTCATTTGACGGCGAACAGCCGTCCCAGCAGCAGGTTGATGACCGTCTGGAAGAGCCCGCTCACAGCTTCTGATGCGACCAACGTTACAGCATAGTCAGTTTTTGTGTATCGCCGCATCAAGCCGATTCACCCGACGAAACGATGATTCGACCGCTACACAAAAAGAGAGCTTGCTCTAGAACCCGCCAACCACTTGAACAAGTTCTGTCTCTCATGTGCCGGTTGACACAGCGATTCGACCGCGACACAAGAATAAAGTTTGCTCCAGATAAAGGACCGTTAATATCGGGCGAAAAACGCTGATTGGTTGTTGAATCCGGTCCGAGAATCGATTAGCGTGTAAGTCAGTTCGGGTCGCGCTTATCGGGATATCACCCGGGCGCAAGCGCGGCTCGAGGGGTTGTCAGCGAACCATCTCCCGTGGAGCAGAACAGATGATCAAGGCATGGGTTGGAGTTTTATTCCTTTCTGTATCAGTTCAAGCGGTTCAAGCGTCTGAGCGTTCCGTTCGTCGACCGGCACCTCCGAAATGGGCGCGGGCCGTCGGGATTAATGTTACGAACGCGACGACGGATTGTGAGCAAGGGTGCCTCGTTCAGGCTCACCAGGCGTTCCAGGACTGCATCGCCAACGGTGGCGGTCCTGATGCGTGCGCAGCGGTAGCCCAGGAGGCGTTCCGCACGTGTGTCGCGAATCAGTGCAATGAGCCGCCCACTTGTCGCGAGCAGTGTGAACACGACGCAGCCAGGCTTTTCCGCGAATGTGTGGAAGCCGGGGGCGGACCCGAGGTTTGTCGCGCGGAGGCGCATCAGGCGTTTCAAACGTGCCTGTCCGAGCAATGTACGGAACCGCCCACCTGTCGGGAGGAATGCCACCGGGCGTCGCGCCAGCTTTATGAAGATTGCATCATGCAGGGCGGCGGTGAGGACGCCTGTGCGGAGCAAGCGCGTCATGCGTTGCGAACCTGCCTTGAACAGAACTGCAACGAACCCCCGTCGTGCCGTGAAATGTGCGCACGGCATGCGCACGATGTGTACGGAACGTGCATCGATAACGGCGGTACCGAAGACGAATGCGCTGAGTTGGGCCGCCGCGCACTGCACACCTGTTTGACGGACGAGTGCGGTCTGCCGAACGATTGTCAGTTGCGGTGTGCCCACGAAGCCGGCGAGGCGTTCCATAGCTGTCTGGAAGCCGGGGGTACGCCCGAAGCATGTGGCGTAGAAGCCGCGGGCGTGTTGTTCACCTGTCTCCAGAATAACTGCGAACCGCCGCCCGACTGCCGGCACCTCTGTTTGAGGGACGCCCATATTGTCCTGCACAATTGCCTGGCAAACGGCGGCGGTTATGACATGTGCCTTGGAGCCGCACGAACGGCGTTGGAAGGCTGCCTCTCGGGTTGCCCGTAGTCGCAGCCGGTAGGTGTGTTGTTACTAAGCCTCAGGTAGAGAAGTAATTGATCCCGGGGCGGGTTGCGCGGAAGCGTACCCCGCCCCGTTTTGTCATAGAGGGGATGAACGATGAGCAAACAGGTGTGTCCGCGGACGAGATGCGTGCGCGGTCTTGAAATAGACGGCGACCGGCGAGCCGGTAAAGCGCGTTGGGTTCGTAATGCGCTGCTGGGAACGGCGTTGCTCGTGGCGGTGGGCGCCTCCGGAGTTCACGCATCCACGGCGAACGTCTATTGGGCGCAAACGGTCAACTCGGCGGAGCAGATCGGGCGAGCGTTGGCCGGCGGTGCCGGGGCGCAGGCTGTTGTGCTGCCGCCCGACGTGGCCGAGCCGCTGGCACTCACGCTGGATGATGTGCGCGGGAAGATCGTCTGGGCGCAGGGCGCGCCCGGTCAGGAGACGATTCGACAGGCCGATCTGGATGGCTCGAACCCCGTTACGCTCGCTCAGTTCCCGGCTGTCTCCGCACCGACAGCCATTGCCGTCGACGAAACCACCGGGCGAATCTACTGGGCCGAGTCGGTGGCGTTCGCTGAAAAAATCATGCGTATGGAGTCGGACGGTACCGGCGCAACCACGCTTGTGAGTTTTCCCAATGTCGAGTCGCCCGTGTCACTGGCGATCGATCCGGGGGCCGGGCTGCTCTTCTGGGCGGAAGCGGCGCCGTTGAATGACGCAATTCGACGGGCCAACCTTGACGGCACGGGCATCCAAACCCTGCTCAGTTGGCCTTCGGTGGACCAAGTCGCCGCGATCGCCGTGGATCGCGCGATGTCACAACTATACTGGGCGCAGTCGGTATTCCCTGATTCCATTTCGCGCATGGAGTTTGACGGCACCGGCGTGCAGATGGTCGTCGAATGGCCCGACGTGGACGGACCCATTTCACTGGGCGTGGACCCGAGCGGTCCGACGGCCTATTGGGCGCAGGTTCAGTTCGATGCCATTGCTAAACGCAACGTCGCCACCCCGCCCCCCGCCGGCACCACAACCGACATCCTCCTGGAGTTTCCGGCGGTCAATGATGTAGTGGACATAGCGTTGCT
>CAZWWW010000079.1:0-9245 GCA_964637715.1 uncultured Phycisphaeraceae bacterium
CCCGACGAATCCGCCGTAAACTATCCACCAGGAGGCTTACTTCATAGTTTCATGGTCCACGCTTGGGTGGCCATGTTCTCTTGCCGTTACGCTCGTGCACAAAGGCCCGCGAGCGCGGACCCTACCGACTGCTCCGGCGGCGGGTGGCAAGCAGCAGCTTGCCCGTGTTGTTCCGGGGGAAGTCACGGGCAAACAAGTTTTCCCATGCCACCCCGCGACACTCATCAATTGAGCTGTGTCGGGGTACTAGTCGTGCGTGCCTACCGGATTCAGCCAATCTATCGAGCGTTCTGCCGGCGGCTCGGACAATGGAAGCGTCGCGAGTCCGTTTGCGATCCGTCTTCAGCTCGGAACGCCACGAACCCGGTTGCTTTCCCCCCAATTCCGCGAAACAATGAGCGGATTCGGAATGGCTGCATATACGCGTAGCACGTGTTGCGCCGTTCCAGGGAACAGGAAACGCGTGTGAATCGATACGATGTAATGGTGATCGGCGGTGGTCATGCCGGTATTGAAGCCGCGTGGGCGGCGTCGCGTCTTGGTGCGTATACGGCCCTGATCACGTTTGAACGCCAGGCGATAGGGCGGATGTCGTGCAACCCGGCGATCGGCGGGCTGGGCAAGGGGCAGATGGTCCGCGAGATCGACGCACTGGGCGGGTTGATGGGGCTGGCCGCCGATGCCGCGGGGATTCAGTTTCGCCTGTTGAATCGTTCCAAGGGACCGGCGGTCTGGGCGCCGCGGGCCCAGTGCGATCGGGACGCCTACCCCCGGGCGGTGCAACGCCTCCTCCAGCGTGCCCGGTCGATCGAGATCATCGAGGGGGCCGTCGAAACCCTGACCACCAAGGCCCCAACCGGACGCGAAGGGCCTCGTGTCAGCGGCGTGGAACTGGCGGACGGACGCCGTCTGCATGCCGAGGTCGTTGTGATCACGACGGGTACGTTCCTTCGCGGGCTGATGCACTGCGGCGCGGAGCAAACCGAAGGCGGTCGGGTCGGCGAACCGGGTGCCATGGGGTTGAGTGCCGCGCTTCTGGCACTCGGTTTCGAGCTTGGTCGGCTCAAGACCGGCACGCCGCCGCGCGTGCATCGCGACACGATTGACTACGACCCGTGCGAACATCAGCCAGGTGATGACCCGCCGACCCCGTTCTCGGACATGACCGACGTCCTGAACCAACCCATGATGCCCTGTTGGATTACCTGGACCAACGAAACGGCGCACGCCGTGATTCGGGCCAACCTGCATCGCGCACCGATGTATTCGGGACAAATCGATGCGCAGGGTCCGCGCTATTGCCCAAGCATCGAGGATAAAATCGTTCGCTTCGCTGACAAATCGCGGCACCAGGTCTTTCTCGAACCGGAAGGGTACGATAACGAGCGCATCTATTGCAATGGTATCAGTACCTCGCTGCCGCGCGATGTGCAGGACGTTATGGTTCGAGAGATAGCGGGTCTGACCCACGCGCGCATCCTGCAATACGGCTATGCCGTCGAGTACGATTTCGTGCCGACGTATCAAACCAAACGCACCCTGGAAACCAAACGCGTCAGCGGATTGTTCCTCGCGGGTCAGATCAACGGTACGAGCGGGTACGAAGAGGCCGCGGGACAGGGTCTGATCGCGGGCGTGAACGCCGCACGGTTCGCCGCCGGACGGTTCGACGAGCCGTTCGTGCTGGGCCGCGACCAAGCCTACATCGGTGTGATGATCGACGATCTCATCACCCGCCCGCCGCGCGAACCCTATCGAATGTTCACGTCGCGCGCCGAATATCGACTGCATCTTCGCAGCGACAACGCGGCGGCGCGGCTTACGCCCATCGGCAGAAAACTGGGTCTTGTCGACGACGAGCGCTGGGCGCGATGCGAACACCTTAAAAACGCGATAGCTATCCTTGAGCAGCGATGTAAACGCGGGCACGTGGCGGGCACGCCGTTGCACATCTGGATTCGCCGACCTGATGCCGACCTGACTACCTTCGCCGCCGCGCTCGGACGCATCGACGGAGGGGAGGTCTTTTGTACGGATGCCTTGCAAGGGTTTCTAACCGGCGCCCGTTATCAAGGCTATGTGGACCGCCAAGCCAAGGAGATCGAGCGCTTCCGCAGGCTCGAATCGATGGCGATACCCGGCGGAACCGACTTCGCCGCCATGCCGGAGCTGCGCGCCGAAGCCAAAGAGTCTCTCGCCCGCGTCGAGCCCGCTACATTGGGGCAGGCGTCGCGCACGCCCGGCATCAACCCGTCTGATATCACTGTCTTGTGGATCTACCTGACAGGTCGCCGAAGAACCGGCACTTGAAATCGATAAACAGCTTGGCCGACATTTAGTTTCGTCAAACCTCCGACTCCTCGGTGCTGTTCGTTTCTTCGCGGTGGGCAGCTTCCCCGATACATTTCGTTGGGGAATAGGCTGACATATCCTTGATAAACCAGATGATTTGCCGAGGGGAAGTCGCCCCTTTCGCGCGATGGGCAAGAGGTCTCTCCCCGTGTTGCGATCGCAGCACGAAGACAATATAGGTGATATCACCTATTGAATGGGGGGCCCGCTCTGCTTATTTTTATAGATCAGAGTCGGCGGGATGAGCGACCGCGTCTTGGCTCATTCCCGGAACAACCAGCGACATAAAGAGAATGATGCGTTTCCGTTACGCGGGGTCTGTTCCGCGCCTTTGCGCTGCGCAGTGCGAAGGAAGTCGACGCACCCATCGGTATTCTGAGGCCGTTCGCGACCAAGACGGGGGCCATCGCTACGAAAAAGCGACAACCGAGCATCGGCGGCTCGGGTTTTCACAGAAGCCCGGCAGCTACCGAACGTACCTGCGGCTGCGGTGCAGGTTTTTGGCGTCCCATTGTTCGGGTGCTTTTCGCCAATGACTAAACCCAAGCAAACCGGAAAAAACTGGGGCGTTGGTCCTCGTGGCCCACCCACCAACCGATTCACGGCACGTTGAGACAAGATGCGAATGATGCCCTTGGGTTCGCACCATGCTCCTTTTGCAACTTGGGCGAATGAACAAAGCGATCCTTCGCGGTCCTGGCGAGCCCCTTCGACAACACGCTTTGGTGATAGGGGTTGATAGTTCCCAGTTTAATAGGGAGACGAAGAAAATGAGTAGCCAACGATCAATCACGAAAAACGGTCAAACGATGAATCATCGAGTCGGCACAGGACTCCTCTACGGGGTTGCCCTGGCCATTGCTGTTGCAGGTGCACAACAAACTACCTACGCCGCCGCCAGTGCGACGACGCCCTCGTTCGTCAGTTCTTGTTGCAATCCTACCACGTTCGAATGCACATCGTTCACATGCAACAAATTCTGCACATACCTTTGTATAGGACTCCAGGCAACAAACGAGCAGTGCTTGGGTATTGCGGCGTGCAACTTGCCCGATGGCTCATGCATCGAGATCGACGCGCGATGCTGCGATGACGCGGGTGGTACTATCGGTGGATTAATCTGCGAGGTGCCGCAGGCGTGCTGTAAGTTCGACGGCACGTGCGAGTTCATCACGCCCTCTGCCTGCGCCGCCGCCAGCGGGATGTCGAGAGGTGCGGGAACGGATTGTTCCGACCCGGCCGGGACGTGCGGTCTTCGAGCCTGCTGCGTGGGTGTCAGCCACGTCATGTCGGGCTGTGAGAACCACACGTTCGTCTCCTGTGTTCAGCACAACGGGACCGACCTGGGCCTGGGGTATGGCGTGTTTTGTGAGAGTCTGCCCGACGCCGACGGTGACGGTGTCTTTGACAATTGCGACAACTGTGACCAGTTCAATCCGCTTCAGGAAGACGATGACGGCGACGGATTCCCGGACGCCTGCGACAATTGTAGTCCGTCAAACCCGGCGCACGCGTGCAGCGGAACCGGTTGCTTCAATCCGGATCAATCCGATTGCGACGCCAACGGTATCGGCGACATTTGCGATACGGGCTTTGTCGATTGCGACGGTGACGGCACAGATGATTGCTGCGACCCCGACAGTGACGGTGACGGCGTGCCGGACGTCGACGACGCGTGTCCGTTCAACAATCCCCTTAACACCGTTGACGCCAACGGACGACCGCTCGGAGACTTTGACGGCGACTGTTTCATAGGGCTGTTCGATTACCTTACCTTCATCGACAACTATACGAACTCGGCCGGTTGCACGGACACCAGCGCGACTTGTGTCCCGCCGGTGAACCCGCCGCCGCAGCAGTAAGGGTTGCGTTTCGTACGCGCTTCCAACGATACGGAGCGGGTGAGCTCCGATTCTTCGGAGTTCACCCGCTCCGTTCGGGCGGTGCTGTCGGATCGATCACCCGGTCACGCGTGAAACTATAGAAAAAGTCAGATCATCAGCCCCCGGCGATCGATATGCCCGCAGGGAACGCGCACTCGATCAGACGATTCGGCAGTTCGCGTGCTCCGCCCAGACACAGCCACAGGTAACGTTCGTCTCAGCACCTATCACTTCGAGATCGATTACGATTCCCGACCCGCAATAGCAATCGCGGTACGAGCCGCGGGGTCAAACGAGCGATCTTTTTCGATTCAGTTTGGCGGTTCAATCGGTTGCAGCAATATCCGTTATTGTGTATCGCCGTATCGAGTCGATTCGCCGGATGAAACGATGATTCGACCGCTACACAAGAATAGAGCTTGCTCTAGTATCAGCGACGTGTCGAGGGTGTTTCTTGGACCGTGTCCCGGTGCAAAGTTAAACAAACGTTCATTGACGCGTGCACGCTTTTGTCGTGGTCACACCGGTTGCATTCGCCGGCTTGGGATGTTGCGAACATTGCGAGAAGGTGTACCCTGACCGATCCAAAAGAGACACGTCGGCAGGTGTTACGAGGCGGCGGTCGATCGGCACGAGCGAATCAAGTTCATCCGTGTGCTGAGTGGCCAATAGGACGGTGATTCGGCACCTGGGAATTGATTGACTACCCGTATCGATTCGGTAGTCGGCGTACCACGAGGCGTTCTTCAGGGTCGAGACGATCATGAACATACTTATCGCAGACAAGTTCGAAGAGCGCGGGCAAGACGCGCTGCGCGGCCTTGGATGCAACCTTGTTTACGAGCCGGGTTTACAGGGGGCGGCGTTGGCGGATGCGGTGGAGGGCACGGCGTGTTCCGTGTTGGTGGTGAGAAGCACGAAAGTGACCGAGGACGTGCTGGCCCGCGGGGAAGCGCTCAATGTGGTGATTCGTGCTGGTGCGGGCTACAACACGATCGACGTACAAGCGGCCGCCCGCCGCAGTATTTTCGTAGCGAATTGTCCGGGCAAGAACGCCGTGGCGGTTGCGGAGTTGACCTTCGCGTTGATCCTCGGGCTTGATCGACGCGTTGTCGAGAACGTCAACGATTTACGCGCCGGGTCGTGGAATAAAAAGGAGTACGCCAAAGCCCGTGGGTTGGCCGGTCGAACGCTTGGTATCCTCGGTATGGGGCGCATTGGTCGGGAGGTGGCCCGGCGCGCCCAGGCGTTCGGGATGGACGTTGTCGCTTGGAGTCGTTCGTTGACGGCTGAGCGTGCCGAAGCATGGCACGTCGCGCAATGCGGTTCGCCGGGAGATGTTGCTCGTGCGTGTGATGTTCTTTCGATCCACCTGGCCAGTACTCCGGAAACAAAGAATCTTGTCGATGCGGAGGTGTTGGCGCGGCTCAAACCCGGGGCTTATGTCATCAACACGGCCCGGGCTGACGTGCTCGATTATGCCGCCCTTGCTAAGGCGACGAAAGACAAGCACCTCCGCGTGGGATTGGATGTGTTTCCAAACGAACCGGGCGGTGGCGAGGGGATGTTCAAGAGCGGGGTGATGAACGCGGGGGGATTGGTATACGGCACGCACCACATCGGGGCGTCGACGGATCAAGCTCAGAAGGCCATCGCCGACGAAACCATCCGCATCATCACAACCTACCTGCACACCGGTCGCGTTGAGAACTGCGTGAACCTGCGGGAACCCACGCCGTCGCGATTGGTTCTCGTATTGCGGCATCGCAACAAACCGGGTGTGCTGGCGCATGCGCTGCAGGTGATTCGCAGCGCGGGTATCAACGTAGCCGATATGCAAAACGTGATCTTTGACGGCGGGGACGGCGCCTGTGCTCAAATCAGGCTGGACAGTCCGCCAAGCGACGAGGTGCTCGCTAGCATCCGCGCGGGCAACGAACACGTCCTCGGTGCGTCTTTGTTTTCGCCGTGACGGCAGGCGATCTCGACGACGCCGAATCTGGTTGCTACAATGGGCATATCTCCCGATCGGGTTGTAGAATCGGGTCGTGCATCCTTGTCAAGAGGGCTGTGCGACGTGGGGTGGGTTCCATGAACTACAAACGGGCGGCCACGGGCATCACGATTCTGGCAGGCGGCGTGGTGTTTCTTGCACTCGCTCCTCAGCGTACAGCCGCGGCGGTGCTGGACACAAAGACGACGCTGGACATTCGTGTTCAGGAGTTGATCGACGGCACCCCGGCTTCGTTCAGTGAGGATAACGCAGAGTTTCCGGCTGCGAATACAACATTGCCGCTTGCGGCGTCGGCGCGCGTTGAGTCGACCGACCTTGAAGGAGTGTTGGTCGCCGTCGGTCAGGGATTCTCCGCGTTCGCGGATCCAACCCGGCTCGAGCAGGACAACCCCGAAGAGCTCGCGCTTGAAGTCGCCTGTTTCTCGAACGCGCCGAACGTGGTGTATCAGGTCAACGGTTTGGCGACGGAAACGCGATCCATCGTTTTCACGAACGGCAGCGGAAACCTTGCACCATCGGAGATAGCGTTTCGTCTCGACGGGACGCGTGAGATAGAAAGCCGCGTGTTCATCAGCGGCGCGATCCTCCTCTGGACGCCGAACCTCGACACGGACGGCGACGGTTTTCCGAACAACTCGCTCGACGGTCTAACGATCGACGCCCGCTTGAGCGTAACGCGCCTGACTGATGAAAACGACAACAACCCGGCGACTTTGTTCGACACGTCAATCTCTCTTTCGGGCAGCGGCGGAACCCTTGCCGGTCCCGATACCGTCGGGCCCATTGTCCTCGAATCGTCGAACGTGGACGCGCTTGTCGCGGAAGGTTTGGACGAGGCATCGGCGGCGGCGCTGCGAACCGTTGCGGCGGCGGGGTCGCTTACGATTCTGCTCGTTCCGCACCAGGAGCACGCGTATCGATACGAAGTGCGCGCGAATGAGGCGTTCTTGCTTCGCGCCGATCTTACCATCGATATCCGGAACATTGCGGGGGGATCCGGTATCGCGGTGGCCATCGGACGACCTTTCAGTGAACTGACGAACTTCGTCGAAAACGCGCTGGCCGGTATCGCGCCGAAAGCGATCGAACAATCCATTAACGCCCTTGTGGCCAGGAGCAACGTGGGGTTGGTTCGCACTGAGGATCAAGGCGGGGGTGGTGCGATGTGCGGTGCCCTCGGTGTTGAGATGGTGCCCCTCCTGCTGGGGTTTGCTTTCGTGTCGTTTCGACGTCGCACGCTCTAAATCGTATAAGCGCCTTCATGCCCGATGCCAAGAAACCTCAACGATCGCGCCCGCAGCGGCCCGCTACAAACCGGAAGCCCTTACGAACCGCAGTCCCACGTCTTCGTGTGCGCGGGTTGCGCCGTGATGATTGGCCTGTCATTGAACGACTTTTCGGAGCCAACGGTGCGTGTGGTGGGTGTTGGTGTATGACGTGGCGCGTGCCGTGCGGTGGCAAATTGTGGGAAGAGCAGAAAGGGGCGAAGAACAAGCGGGCGTTCAAGCGGCTTGTGGCCGAGGGTAACGTCTACGGTTGCTTGGCGTTTGCGGGGGATGAGCCGGTGGGTTGGTGTTGTGTCGGACCGCGGGGGGACTTCCCGCGTCTGCAGCGCATCAAAGCCCTGCGCACTGCATGGGACGAGCGAACGTGGTCGATCACCTGTTTCTTTGTCAGGACGGGGTGGCGCGGGTGCGGCGTTGCTACGGCGTTGCTGGACAAAGCCGTTGCGATCGCCTGCCGGCGAGGCGCGCGCGTACTCGAAGGCTACCCCGTTGCTCCGTGGGACAAGACCAAAGTACCGGCTGCGTTTGCTTGGACGGGAATACCCGCGCTGTTTGAGAAAAATGGATTCGTCAACACCACGCCGAGCGGCAACTCACGAAACATTTACACCATCGGCTTCGCGGGGCGTACACCCACTACAGCATAGTCAGTTTTTGTGTTTCGCCGCATCAAGCCGATTCACCCGACGAAACGATGATTCGACCGCTACACACAAAGAGAGCTTGCTCTAAACCCAGCGCATGATTGACCGGGGGTTTGGTGGATCTACATCGCCCTGCGCATACGGTCGGCCCTGCTCCGTAACGGCATACACCGCCCATTAAGTCTCAAAAGTATGGGACCGCTACGGACACGTCGTGGGTCCGGAGAACGGATAGCTCCCACCGCTGAACGCGTTTACGTCGAGGCTGATATCCTGAAAACTGATGGCCGCCGACGGATCAGGTACGTTTGGGTGTAGTTGGGCAGCCGGTTTGATCGGGGCACCGGGAACCGCGCTGAACGAAGCGACCAGCGCGGACACGTCACCGAAGTTCGGCTGCCCGGTGCCACCGAACGGCGCGACGATATCACCCCACTGCGCGGTTGAGACGGTGAACGGTGGCGAGAAATCGGCTTCGTTGCCGGCGTCACATTGCACAGCCTGAATCTCATAGATGCCACCGGGCACCACAAAGTCGCCGTAGACGTGCACGACACCGGCACCAAACCAGCCGTCGAAGCTCGGATCACATTGACCCTGCGCCGCGACGAACGTTCCCCCCACGCCGTCTGATTCGGTGGACGGCGGTCCCGCCCAGCGAACCTGCCCGTTGAACCCGTCGAACGGCGCGGGCAAATCAACAATGGTAATGCGAAACGCGGAGGACAGCCCGGCGTTGTTCGGGTCAAACGACAGGTAGCGGTTCTTGTTGACCGGTGACGGTTCAGCCAGCGGCGCGTCGGGGGTGTGGTCGCAGGTTACGATGCTGAAGTTGCCGTCGGAAATATCGAAGAAAATGTTTCCTGCGCCTTCTACTTTGATCCGCGCGGTGGTCGTCGGCGTATCCGGGATCGTCACAAAGGCGCTGCCGTTGTTCGGAACATTCGACGCCAGCGTTGTGGGGAGCGTCAGACCCCCGTCAAGCGAAAGCAGGAAATCCACGGGGGGTGGGTGTACCGATCCCAGAGTCGTATTGGCGACATTCTAATGCACCGGTTTCAGCCCC